>JAHEME010000239.1 GCA_024643825.1 Chloroflexota bacterium
AAGGGTACTCATGCTCTCCAACTCGCCCTGAAAGCTCATCATAATGAAGGGGTAGGTTCCCTTGAGGCCATAGGAGAAGGCCCCCTGCCGCTTGCCCTGATTGGGGTAGCGATCCACCCAGCGCTGCTCCATCACACCCCGGCGCAAAGTCGTGACATACTCTTCGCCCAGCGGGGCCAACCCTTCAGTGATCCAGTCTACCGCCTGATCGAAGGTGATCTTCTGCTCGACTGGAGTCAGGGGGGCCCAGATGTCGTAGGGCTGGAGAGTCTCCACGCCGAGAGCCTGGCGGCGGATGCGCCAGTAGCGATGCCACGTTGGGAGGTTCTTCTTATACGTGTCGATCAGGTTATCGAAGACGGTGACGGGGATGTTGTTCTCGAAGAGCGACTTTTCCAGCGTGGACGGATAGCGCCGCGCCCGCGCCGTGAACACGTCGGCTTTGATAGCGGCAACTAGGTTGCTGGCGAGAGTGTTTTTCATGGCGAGGTAGCCATCCGCATAGTTCTCCCAGGCGGTGCGGCGTGCTTCGCGGTCGGGGCTGGCCTTCAGGCCGTCAATGGTGCTCTGGGCGACGGGCAGACTTTCGCCTGTGCTGCTGGTGGCAGGCGCGAACTTCATATCGGCGCTGGTGAGCATCTCGGAGGTGTTTTCGATAGTACGGAACGGATCGACCACCATGCCGAGAAGCTCCTCGACTTCGGAGGAACGGACATGCTCCTGGCGGCGGAAGAGGTCGTCGAAGTAGTGGGCGTAGACGACGAGGCGCGCTTCCTGCCCTACCCACGTCTTGAGCGCATCGTGCCCAATGGCGATCAACTCTGGTTCCGTGAAGGCGACGGAAGCGAGGACGCGCCCAAACAAACTGCCGCCCCGGTCTGCAAGAGCGTTGGCGGCCTGATCTTCGCTGTTGCAGGCCTGCGACATCGTGCCGTAGAAGTACAGCTTGAAGGCACGCATAAGGAGGCTTTCGTTGAATGCCAGCCAATCGGCCAGCATAACGGGGCTTTCCGCCAGCTTGCCCTGGTACTTCTGCGCCTTCTCAATTTCGGCGGTGACGGCGGTGAACTCCTTCTCGAAGGCGTCGAGATTTGCAAAGACGCTTTCGGCGTTCCAGGTGTCATCTTTTGATACTTCACTGCGGAGCGGTAATGCGGATTCGGACATCGTGTTCCCCTTTCGATGTAGTCAGGTTTGCTCCCAGCCCCACCTGCTGAGAGGGCAAACCATCGGAAAAAGCGATAGCGGTGAGTTTAGTTATCGGTGTCAGGCTGCTGATCGTCCTGTGGCTGGCTGGTCGGGTAGAAGGCCAGGGTGAGCGCGTATGTGGGGGTGTCACTGGCATGTGGGTGCGAACCCTCTTCCACGAAGTCAGCGAGCAGAGTCAAGAGGCGCTGATGAAACTCATGAGCACGGTCGGGAGCGATATGAGCCAGACCCCGCCGAAGAAGCAGCGAAGTCGGATCAGGTGATTTGGTGACGAGATCGATCTCGCCACCGCGTGCGCTGCGGGTGATGTCGCGGCGGGTCTCATCGAGGATGCTGCTCAGGAGGATGTTCAAACCCTCTTCGCCCGTTTGCGATCCAAATGAAATCAGGGCCGGGGCCACAATGAACTGGCGTGCGGCGACCTGATAGAGCTTTTCGACAATGCCGGAGACAATGTGCGTCTCGGCAACGATCAGCAGGCCGTGTTCTTCGAGCAGGTTGACGTGATAGTACAGGCGGTGGGGGGTGCTGGCGAGTTCTTCCGCCACCTGCTTAACGCTGCGCGGCTCGGCGGCAAACGATTCGAGTACACGCATGCGATGGGGATCGAAGATCAGCTTGAGCGTATCGAGGTCTTCGATGCGGAGTTCGTCCAGGATTTGTGGGGGCGCAGGCTTCGCCATTAAACTACTCTTTACTGAGTAAAAAATATTTTACCAGTATAGCGGAATCTGCGGCGGGATGTCAAGGAAGTTGCCGAGAATTGTTTCCTGCCTATACTTCGCCCTCAGCATTGCACATTGCGTCAGGAGAGAGATATGAAGCGTCGTGGCTGGTGGTGGATACTGGTTTTCGTTGGGTTGCTGGCGGGCTGCGGGGAGAAGATTCCCGGCGCGACGATCCTCAGCGGATCGGGGGAAGAAGTCGCTGCACGGGTCGATGAGTACAGACAGACGCTCGGCGGGATGAACAACGGCGGCGCTCCGGGCAACTTTCGCACCGGATACCGCGAGGTCAACTGGGATAGCCTGCCTGACGAATTGGCTTCCCCCAACGACTACGAACCGGACTTCTTCAACGCGAAGGAAGAGCCACGCGCTCGCGGGATGCTGCTGTTCACCACCGGGACTCTGCGGGTGAGCGCCGACAGCGACAACCCGTATGGTGCGGCCCCCCGCTTCGGGGACATTAATCCCGGTTATGCGGATGTGTTCCATGCTTTCAGCGAGGAACGGCTGTTTTCGCCTATCGGCAGCAACATTGTCGAGGTGACGTTCTTTGTGCCGGGGACGGATACGCCGGCAGTGACGCGGGGGTTCGGGGCGATCTATACCGATGTGGATACCGAGCATACAGCCTTCGAGTACTTCAATAAGGATGGGAACTCATTGGGGGCGTTCGACGTGCCGCTTTCCGATAACGGTCTCTCGTTCCTGGGGGTGGCGTTTGATGATCCGATTGTGTTCAAGGTGCGCATCACCTATGGGACGGTGGCGCTCGGCCCGGACGACAGCCCGGAGAACGATGTGGCGGTGATGGATAACTTCATCTTCGGGGAACCGCAGGCGGTTCGGTAACTTACAGAGGGGCCATTCGCGATACGGATACGGCCTACGGATTGCAAGGATTTCTCAGAGGGATGGCCGCCCGCCTGTCATCATGACAGGCGGGTTCTCATTTGACGCTCCCTACCCCCGCGAGTACACTACTGCCATTATCCCCACCGTGACTCAGTGACCCGGAGCAACCTTCTATGGATCCAAATATCGGCAAGAAGATGGGCAATTTCGACATCATCGAGCTGATCGGCAAGGGCGGCATGGCGTCGGTGTACCGCGCGCACCAGCCTTCAATGAACCGCAGCGTGGCGATCAAGATCATGGCCACGCAATATGGTTCTGACAATCAGTTTGTGCAGCGTTTTAAGAACGAGGCCAAACTGGTCGCCCAGCTTGAGCATGCGCACATCTTGCCCGTGTACGATTTCGGCGATCAGGATGGCGCCCTATACATCGTCATGCGCTACCTCTCGGCGGGCGATCTTGGTGAGCGCATCCCGGAAGGCGGCATGCCTGTCAAAGAGGCAGGGGCGTTCTTCCGGCAGCTTGCGTCGGCTCTGGACTATGCGCACAGCCGGGGGGTGATTCACCGCGATCTAAAACCCGCCAACGTGCTGATCGATGATCAGAAGAATGCGTTTCTCACCGACTTCGGCATCGCCAAGTCGATTGAGAACGAATCAAACCTAACAGGCACGGGGGGCGTGGTTGGCACACCGACCTATATGTCGCCGGAGCAAGGCTTAGGCGAACCGCTGGATGGGCGCAGCGACATTTACGCGCTGGGCGTGATGCTCTTCGAGATGCTCTCAGGGCAGCCGCCCTTCAGTGCTGATAACCCGATGGCCGTGATGCTCAAGCACATTAACGACGCGCCGCCGAGCCTTCGCAGTCTACGCGCCGAGATCAGCACGGCTATCGAAGCGGTGGTGATGCGGGCACTGGCGAAAGACCCCAACGAACGCTACACGACAGCACTGGAGATGGCTGACGCGCTGGATGAAGCCATCCAAACAGGCATTGTGCCCAAGCAAGCAGCCGCCTTCACCGAGCCGCAGGCAACCCTGACAATGGGGCATGCACCCCGGAGCGCAAGCGGAACGATGGCTGCGCCCGTGGCGGGAGCCGCTGCCGGGACGACCGCGATACCCGCGCAAACTCTTGGGTCCATCCCCATGCCGGAGGCCGTACCCGTAACGCTCAACGGAGTCTCCGAATGGCTCTTGAAGCAAGCATGGCTGGGTTCGTGGATTCAGGCAGGGATGTTGAGCCTGGTGACGTTTCTACTGCTGCGGCGATTGACCAGCGGTGGGGTGAGTGAGATCACCGTACTGTCAGTTATCCCCGGTTTGATTATTTATGGGCTGCTGCGCGCACCAACGGTCGGCGGGCTGGTGGCGTTTGTGCTGATCCTCGTGCCGCTGCTGGCCCATGCGCCCGCGCTGGCGCTGCTGTGGGCGGCATTGACAATCATCGCCGGAGCGCGGTTGAACTCGCGCGAGATCATGCTCACGCTGGTTACGGTCTTCGTGGCGGGAACACCGATAGGCTGGGTCATCCCTCTGCTGGCTCCGTGGTGGCTGAAGCCCCGACGGGTGGTGCTGCCCGTCGCGCTCGGCGTGGCGTTTGCAGGTCTGTTTGCGCTGACGCTCGGCTGGCCGAATGCGGGGAATCTGCTGCCAGTAGCTTCGGGCGCGGCACGCGATGTAGCGGTGCTAAGTGATTTCTCTAACAGCTACATTGGGTTGTTGGAGCCATCCGCATGGTCGGTATGGACGGAGAACGCAGGCGGCGTGATCAGCAGCATCGGTGCGACCTACACCGGGCTGGCAGGAGCCTTCGCCGCAGCAGGTGGCCTGCCGCTGATCGTCGCGGCGGCGTGGTCGCTGGCGGCGGTATTGAGCGTCTCCAACCAGCATTCCGAGTCGCCCATACTGCGAGGGATGGGGTTGGGACTGGGGCTGATCGTTCTGGTGCTCGCACAGATACTTCTACGAGGTTCGGCGGGGCTGGAAGCGCCATCTACCGCCGCGATTGCCCTCGCGCTTGGCTCGGCGCTTGCGGCCTTCCTGTTGAGCCAATGGCCGATTCAGGCAGACCCGAATGCCGGGAACAAGATTGGAACGGTGTTGCGGCTGCTGCGGCAGACGCTGGGCGCGCTGTTCATGGCAATGGGCGTGGTGTACTTCGCCAATTATCTGGCGGATACTCCCTTCTATGTTCTGTTCTTCTTCGCGGGGGTCATCGGGCTGCTGACGATGATCACCAACCCGCTGCTTGGTCCAGCGATTGTATTTGCCGGGCTAGTAGCCGCATTTGCACGAGTATCACCGCTACTGATGGTGCTCTCGGCAGTACTATTGGGGGCGTATCTCCTGGTCAACCTGCTCTTTGATCGCCGTCGTCCGCGAAGCTGGAATCCGCTGGGGGCGGGGTTCATGGTGGGTGCGCCGGGAATGATGATCGCGGGCGTTCTTCCGATAGGTCCGTTGAGCATCGGCGCGCTGGAAGCACAGGTTCCCGCCGCGATCCTCGCTGCACTGGGGCACGTCCTGCTGGTGGCTACCGCTACCGACGCAAAACCGATCCCGATCTTGCTTCAGGTGATCACGACGATTGTCGGCGTGCTGCTGGTCGAACGACTGATGGGCAGCGAGATTCTGAACGCGATGAATCACAAGCTGCGGCGGCTGCTGTTCACGATAGGGCTGGCGGTGCTGATGGTGATCAGCTACTACGTGATCGCCCCAACGCCGC
>JAHEME010000240.1 GCA_024643825.1 Chloroflexota bacterium
TGCCACCGGCCCGGCGATCAACCCCAACCCCAGATAGAAAGCCAGTTCCCACTCGAAATTGAAAGCATACCCCGGCACGCGGAACGCTGGCTGTGCTCCGGAGACCGCCTGGGTAAACACCGCCGAGATCACCGAAGCCAGCACCACCACACCCAGCGCGTTCCCGGTGAACTCGCCCAGTACAATTTCGAGCGCGAAGAACACCCCCGCAATCGGCGCATTGAACGCGGCGGAGATTCCCCCTGCCGCGCCAGCCGCCACCAGCGCACGCGTCCGTTCATCGGAGAGGTGGAATACCTGCCCCACCATCGATCCTACGTTCGCGCCAATCTGCACCGAAGGGTCTTCCGGCCCAACCGATGCCCCGAACCCGATCCCCAGTGCCGCCGCAATCGCCTTGATCGGCGTACGTTCGTATCGCAGCCGCCCCCCTGCAAGGGCAACCGCCTCCATGATCCCCGCCACTCCGTGATGCCGCTCCTCCCCAATGAAGAAGTGCGCCAACAGCCCGGCGATTAGTCCGCCGATCACCGGGACGGCGGCAATCCCCCACGGTGAAATTCCACTCAGCGCCCCACCAAGATCAACGAACGCAAGCTGGTGCGTCAGTTCAATGAGTGCCTTGAATGCCCACACGCCGATGCCACTCAGCAGCCCCACGCCGATAGCAATCGTGCCGATTACAGCAGTTTCCGGCGGCTGCCACCGATCCAGCAGGTGGGCCAGTTTGCGTACCGGTTCCTGCACCATGTACATACCTCTTATCACGATTCACAATGGCAGAACAACAACCAACCGAGGCTATTCTACTCCTCCGCTGCCAGAGTTGCATGTCTTGATACTATCTCAGTCCCAGTGGGGAGAGAAAACTGAGGGAACTTACCGGGGGAGCTTGCCTGCGGCCTGCGCGCGCGCCAGCACCCGTTCCGCCGCGCGGATCATCGGCATATCGACCATCTTCCCCTCGAAGACGAACACCCCGGCGCGCTTCTCTCGGTGTTCCGCGTGGGCCGCGATCATCGCCTGCGCGTGGGCGACTTCCTCATCCGCAGGGTCAAGCACCGATGTGATCACCTCCACCTGCGCCGGATGGATCGCCATCTTGCCCGTGTATCCCATCTGCACCGCGCGTTCAGTATCGGCGCGCAGCCCATCGAAATTCTTCAGATCGACATACGGCGTGTCGATGGACTGCAAATCATAGGCCGCCGCATGGATCACCACCGCCCCGCGCCCGTAGGCCACTTCGTGACCCTCTACTGTGCGGATCGCCCCCAGGCTCCCGGCGAGGTCTTCCGCGCCAAACATCAGCGCCACCAATCGCGGATCGCTGCTGGCGATGTCCTTCAGATTCACCACGCCCCGCGCGGTCTCGATCAGCGCCAGCAGCTTGATCGTCCCCGGCGCGATCCCCGCCATCGATTCCTCATCCAGCAGAACCCGCGCCACGAAGCGGATGACCGCCGATGATTCCACCTTCGGCAGCACGATTCCATCCGGGTGCGCGGGCATCACGGCCTTGAGGTCGTCATCCAGAAACCCGCTGGTATCCGTGTTGACCCGCACCAGACGCTCCGTCCTGCCAAAGTCGATCTCGCCGGACGTGAGCGCCTCCACCACCGAGTCCCGCGCCGCCTGTTTGTTCGCCAGCGCCACGCTGTCCTCCAGATCCATGATGATCGAATCGACACCCAGCGCGGCCCCTTTGCCGATCTTCTTTACATCATCCCCTGGCATGAACAGCAGCGCGCGCCGAACGCGCCCATCATCAGCCATGTGTGTTCTCCGGTCGTTTCAGGAATAGGACGGCTCGCTCGACTTCACACACCGGCTTACCATCTTGATTCCGCCCAATATGCCGTAACTGCACGATCCCCCGGTCAGGCTTGCTCGTCGATTCGCGCTTGTCCAGCACCTCGGTTTCCACGTAGATCGTATCTCCGTGATACACCGGCATCGGATGCACGATCCGTTCATACCCCAGATTGGCGATAATCGTTCCCTCAGTGAGTTCGGAGACACTGATCCCCACCACGATCCCCAGCGTCAGAATCCCATTGACGATCCGCTGCCCAAACTGCGTCTGCGATGCGAAATCCTCGTTGATGTGCAGCGGCTGCGTGTTGAGCGTCATCCCGCAGAACAGGACGTTATCCGCCTCCGTGATCGTCCGCCCCAGCGAATGCACGATCACCTGCCCCGGTTCCAGGTCTTCGTAGTATTTTCCCGGCATGACCCCCTCGCTTCTATTCCCTCTTTCACACAGCCGATTCCAGCTTGACTTT
The DNA here is from genome assembly GCA_024643825.1 of Chloroflexota bacterium. GTDB lineage: Bacteria > Chloroflexota > Anaerolineae > Aggregatilineales > UBA3940 > JAHEME01. The sequence goes on from JAHEME010000240.1 coordinate 2,286, forward strand.
GAAGCTGGTTTTCTCCCCTCTCCGTACCTGAGAGGGGCCGGGGGTGAGATAGCAACTCGTCATGAAAACAACATTGAAGCAAGCCAGCATCGCCCCCTCGATTCTGTTCCGCTACAGCTTGAAGTACGGTTCCAGTGCAGGCGACCATCCCTCGGCATGATACTCGCCCGTCGATACATCCTGCACATACGCGCCAGCGAACTCCCCGCGCGATACCTTGCCCAGCGCATCGATCAGCACATCGACCTCTTCCGCCGTGTTGTACATCCCGAAGCTCACACGCACCATACCGGGCATTTCGCCCCGCTCATGGTCGAGGATGTTCTGACGCACTTCGCGCGATTCCTCTTCCGAGACTCCCATCAGATGAATCAGATACGGATGTGCGCAGAAACACCCATTCCGCACCCCGATCCCAAATTCCGTGCCCAGGATCGCCGCCAGTTTGAAGTGCGACATCTCGCCCAGATTGAATGGGATCACGCCCAGCCGATTCGCCGTATTCGCCGGGTCAGGATCGCCATACAGGGTCACATCCCCAATCGTGCGCATCCGTTCCAGCGTGTAGGCGGTGAGTTCCGCTTCATGCCGGGCGATGGCCTCCATGCCGATCCCATCCAGCGCGCGGATCGCTGCGCCGAGTGCCACAGCCCCCACCACGTTCGGCGACCCCGCCTCATCCCGATCCGGTGTAGTCGCCCACGCCACCGAGTCGGTGGTCACAAAGTCGATGGTTCCCCCGCCCCGATACTCCGGTTCGCCCTGCTCGAAGATGTCCCGCAGCCCGATCAGCGCGCCCGTCCCGAACGGAGCATACATCTTGTGCGCGGAGAGTGAGACGTAATCGAGATGCGCCGGGTCGTTCGGATCGCCCATCCGCACCGTGCGATGCGGGGCAAGCTGCGCGCAGTCCGCCATGATCTGCGCCCCGGCAGCGTGCGCCTTGCGTGCGATGCCGTGAATGTCCGGCAGATGCCCGGTCACGTTCGCCGCCCCGGTGACCGCCACCAGCTTCACCCGACCCGCATACTTCGCCAACAGCCGATCCAGATCATCCTCGTCGAGACGACCCAGTTCATCGGCGGCGATGTGCTCGACATGACAGCGATGCCTCCACGGGAGATCATTGCTGTGATGCTCCAGCAGCGAGACCAGCACCACGTCATCCGGCTGAAGCGGCAGCCGATACGAGAGCTTGTTGATCGCCTCACTGGTGTTCTTCCCGAAGATCACCGTATGATCCCGCAGATTCGCGCCCACGAACTCAGCGGCGATCTCGCGGGCATCGTCATACGCCTGCGTCGCCACCCGACTCTTGAACCCAGTCCCCCGATGCACCGACGAATACCAGACCATGAAGTCATTGACGGTATCCAACACATCACGCAAAGCGGGAGTGCTGGCGGCGTTATCAAAGTTGACGTAGGGCCGCATCGAGCCATCTAAGACCGGAACCTGCTGATCAATCCCGACGATGCGTTCCCGAACGTTGCCGAGGTCAGAAATCCGGGCCGGATGTGCGGTGGCTGTCATAATGTGTCTCCTCGTGCGGTGCAAGATGGCTTGCCATTGTAGCCCCACTCGCTAAGATTCGCATCCCGTATGCCGCGTCTGTTATCTCCCTCCAATCAATCACGGTCGAGGTGGTCTTCTCCTCTCTCCGGTCAAGCCTGCGTAGCAGGCGAGAGGCCGGGGCTGAGGTCAACCGCCCCTTGAAAAATCCACCAATACGGCGTACTCTGTGTGGCGCATCTTCCAACTCGGAGTTTCTATGCCCGCCATCCTGATCTACCATGCCCATGCCGATGCCCTCGACCTGCTTCCCATCGAAGCCGCGTCCCTCGACGAAGCCACCCTCAAAACCGAGCACGGCGTGTATACCGTCATGCGCATCTATCCAGGTCGCCGCGTCCTTCGCATCGACCATCACCTTGCCCGCATGCGTCGATCCGCCGCGCTGCTCGATTCGCCCTATCCCCTCACCGATGAATGGCTGCGTGGGATGATGCGCCGTGCGGTTACCGATGCCGAATCACAGGGAGTTGCCGAATCGCGTGTGCGCCTGACCGTCCCCTTCACCGATCCCGACTCCGCCCTGATCCTGGTCGAACCCTTCCAGCCACCGCCCGCTAGTACCTACGAGCGCGGTGTCGAAGTCGGCCTCGTCGATGACCGTCGCGACGCTCCGAAAGCCAAGAACACTCGCTTCATCGAGCGCCGCCAGCAGATCGTCGCGGCCCAGACGCACACCTTTTACGAGATTCTCCTGTGCGCTCCCGATGGCACGATCCTCGAAGGCGCGAGCAGCAATTTCTATGCCGTACTGGATAGAGATCTCCACACTGCGGAAGAAGGCGTTCTGCACGGCATCGCGCGGGGGATGGTGCTGGAAGTCGCCGAGGGCCTGATCCCCGTGAACCGTACCCCCGTTCACCCCGACGAGATCGCCCACCTCAGCGAAGCCATGCTCTCCTCCGCCAGCCGGGGCGTGATCCCTATCGTGAAGATTGGCGATACCGTGATCAATGGCGGCGAGGTCGGCCCCATCGCGCGCGCCCTCCGCGCTCGCTATGATGGGCTGGTCGAGGCCGAATTGGAAGACCTCTAGTCAACGCACAGGGGCTTTTGCCGCTACACGCCTATCAAACTTCGGCGATGGCGAACGTCAGCCTGGGCGTGATCGCCAGCCGCCATGCCAGCGCAAGGGCTACAACGGTATCGTCGTGTGCGCCGGATGGTGCGCCGTAGGTGGTGTACCCCGTTTTCTGCGTCGCGTAGCTGAAGGCTTCGAGTTCTGCCAGCAGCACCGGGTCGGGCAGCAGGCGAATGTCGCCATTTTCGATGGCGGCGACCAACGCTTCGACCAGCCCCGGTTTGACCTTCGGGGTCATCACGAACGACTGGATCGGTACGCCTTCCCGCCACAGAGCTTCGATGTTTGGCTCGCCCATCGCGTTGGCTTCCGCCAGGATTGATGCGACATTCCACTTCTTCGCCAGGGCGCTGATGCGCGCCCGCTGGATGCCCCATTCGAGTCCGCTGAAACGGTCGATCACGGCGACGGTTTTGTCGGTTTCGTCCAACACGACCAGCGCGGTGAAATCCTGATAGCGCCCGAAGTCCACACCCATGATGTAGCGATGACCGGGAATGGGTTCGGTGATGGTGGGCGCGTCCGCCGCTTCCCGAATCTTGCGGAACACGGCTCCGCCGTCGTCGAGGAACTCGGCTTCCA
>JAHEME010000241.1 GCA_024643825.1 Chloroflexota bacterium
CCTGTTTATCGTTCTTGGATCGAACGAAGTACACTGCCTGCTCGATGCGGTCTACAGTCGGCTGCTCTGGCGTTACCGATACATTCACCGGATCACGCAGCAGGTCTTTAGAAAGACCGACAATCTCACGCGGCATAGTAGCCGAGAACAGCAGCGTCTGCCGCTTCTTCGGCAGCAGCTTGATGATGCGCTTTACATCATGGATGAACCCCATGTCCAACATCCGGTCGGCTTCATCAAGTACAAATACCTCGACACCATCCAGTTTCACGTATCCCTGACCATTCAGGTCGAGCAACCGCCCTGGTGTCGCGACGAGGATGTCAATACCGCGCTTCAAAGCAGATACCTGCGGGTTCTGACCTACCCCACCGTAGATGGTTGTATGTTTGAACCCTGTATATCGTCCATAGGCTTGAAAGCTCGCACCAATCTGGGATGCCAGTTCGCGGGTGGGGGAGAGAACGAGTACTTTGATCGTTCGTTTGCCGCCCTTTTCCATCTGTTTATTCCCGTAAGTCTCTACCAGGTGTTGAAGAATAGGCAGAGCGAAAGCGGCGGTCTTACCCGTCCCGGTCTGAGCACATCCCAGTAGATCGCGGCCCGCCAGTACATACGGAATAGACTGTACCTGAATGGGGGTCGGTATTGTGTACCCCTCCGTGGCGACAGCCTTCAGCAGGGGAGCAATCAAACCGAGTTCGGCGAAGTCCGCTGAAGTCTCGGTGGTAGAGGTATGAGAGCTAATCTCGTTGACATAGCTGTCATGGCGTACCACATCCGTTGCAAGAGGCCCTTTTTTGCCTTGCTGAATGACAAATTCCAGGCGAATGCCTTCATCCAGGTCACGGGCAATGGTGGGTTCTACGTCAGAGACATGAACAAATACATCTTTGCCGCCGCCATCCGGGGCGACAAAACCAAATCCTTTCTTTCCATTAAACCACTTCAATGTTCCAGTAATGCGATCTTGCGTTTCCGTCATTTCCAATTGGATACCTTCTCATCCTGGCCGCACTGCGATTGGCAAACGCGGTTGCGTAGCCGTACGGCTCAAATAAAAACCCGGCTGCTGCCGGGTTGACACGCATTCGGATTATGTTTCTCCGATAGCCCCAGTATAGCGTGGAACCCCAACCTCAGCAACCTATCGCAAGGTCTCGCCAGCCGGGATTGGGAACGGTAGGACATTCTCTGGGGGCGAGAGTGGGCACACCCATCGAGGGTCATAGTGGCAGGAGGGATGATAGGCGAAGTTAAAGTCCAGGATGATTTGATCGCCCGATGTGCCAAGATCGGCTCCTTTGATCGTATCGTAGAGATAGCGACCGCCGCCGTAGCTGGTCTTGCCTGCCGTAGAGTCTTTGAAGGGTACAAACAATCCGCCACCATAGCCCTGAATCCAGAACAGACTTAATGATCCGCTTCCGGTCGGAAGTTCGAAGCTCACCCGACCAATTCGCGTATACACAAAGTGTCCATCCCCCCCAAGATCAACTTCATAGGTTTGCGTATCGCCTGCTGGTTCGATGGGCACAGTGATGCGAAAGGCACGATCATAGGCGTAATAGGGTATCTCGGTGAAAGCGGCCTGCTGCTGTGGCCCCAGCGCCGATTGCGGATGCGTACGAAACAGGGTATCCCGCGCATGGCGGAACTCCTCGCAGGCGGCAGCAGGGTCGGACGAGAGCCGCACATTGCGGTACATCTCGGAAACACGCCTTCGGTAATCCAGTAAGTCCAGCAAGGCACACTCCCTGAGGTTCGATGTAAGATGTGAAAGAGGAAGGTTGTCAATAAGAAAGCATATCACTTTTGAGGAGACAGGCAATGACGCTAACAATTCGTGAAAAAGCATCGAGTGATATCGTCGCCACTGGGGAGCCGGGGGAGAAGGCTCGCATCTTTGAAGGCAACTGGTATTTCGAGCCTGATGTGGTCAATATGGAACATCTGAAGGTCACAAATCGTATCTACACCTGCCCGTATAAGGGGCAGTGCTTCTGGATCGATTACGATGGCCCCGATGGATCGGCGCAGAATGTTGGCTGGGTGTATCGAAACCCGAAGAGCGGATACGAATTCATCAAGGATCGCATTGGTTTCTACTCTCGCAGTTCCGCACAACTGCTCGCCGAAAAAGAGTAGCCCCAGAGAGTATCTGCTTGCGCGGCGGGTGGTTTGTTAGTCAGGTAGAAGAGTAATTCCGCTGAACAAAATCAGCCAGAGACGGTGCATCTGGCAGGGTTTCTAGAATCCCCTGATGATTGGCGGTTAGAAGAAAGGCTGCACTTCCGAACCGGAGACAACTTTGCAGTCGATCATCTTGAAGCGACTTACGCCAATCGTTCTCTCCAAGGATCCGCCAGAGAAATCCAGCGGTAAACGCCGCCCGGCTGCCACTGGTGTCCACGATTCCCTCTGGCAGCGATCCTGCCTGCTGTATCGAATTTTCAGTACGTGCAATAGCACTGCCATCAGCGCCGATGGCGATACAGACGATAGGCCCATAATCGAGTATCAGGTCGCTTCCCTTAACTGGATCTTCAGTTCCGCATAAGATCTGCAAATCCATGTGATCCACAATGACGAGGTGCGCAAACGGGAGAAAGGTTCGTATCCGGGTGCGCGCCTCATCTGCGTCATGCCACATTGACGGTTGATAATTTACTCCAAACGAGATCAGGCTATCGCTCTGGTCCACAAGCGAGATCGCTCGCTGCGTTGCGCTGCGACCAGGATCATTCATGACGCTCAGAGATCCAAAGTGAAAGATGCGTGCTTCGCTCAGTAATTGCTCGTCAAGCTCATCGGGCCGAAGCAGGAGATCCGCGCCCGGATTACGGTAGTGAATGTACTCTGGTAAACCGTCCTCTGGCATGGTGCGCAGCGAAAGCGTGGTGCGCGCATTTCCGTCAAAGCGCAATCCGCTGGTTCCAACTCCCTCGGTGCGGAGGACGTTATGCAAATGATGACCGAAGGCGTCATCCCCCACTTTCCCGATGAATGCACTTCGCATCCCCAACCGCCGCGCGGCGATGGCTACATGAGCGATCAGTCCCCCCGTTGTAGGCACGTAAGCAGAGACCTCGTGCAGATGTTTTCCCTGCTCTGCTGCTATCATCTCGATGAGAATCTCGCCGAGGCAAACCAGTTCCACGTTGCAAACCCTCCTGTGAAGTAGCCTCTTATGGGGTCGGTGTTGGGGTTGCAGGCGCTGTCAGCACCGTGATCGGGACATCAAACGTGGGCTGGATATAGTTCCCGTCTACCGCGACCACGACCAGCCGAATGACATAGTTCCCTGGTGGCAGCGCATCTGCGTGAAGAATCTCCAGAACTCCGTTGTTTACTGGAGCCGTATGAGTGTCACCCAGAGTTGCCCATCCGTCAAACGGCCCTCCGCTGATTTCGATCTTATAGAAGCTGATCCGGGCCGGGTCAAATCCGACTGTGCCGAGGACAGGCAGAACGCCATACACGCCCTGATTGGCTTCTGGATACGTGATGACGTAGATAGCCCCTGTGCCGGGATCAAAGCCTGGTGCTTCTTCGACGACCTGTTCCAATACATCAATCGGGCAGGGGATGCCGGGCACAATCGGAACCCCATTGGCCCAGGCCCAGTTCCGGGCGCGGATCGCCTGATCTGGGTCTGTGGGGGCTGCGATAAATAGTTGGAAGTTCATCTCTGCTGCATCCGCCCGATCCTGTGGAATTTCACAGTAGGGTGGGTTGTTCAGCGATGGGCTGTTGTTCGGGCGGGCTTCGTTAAATGTTTGAAGTGCGGGGGCAATTGCCGCGATGCGCTCTTCATTCATCGGCAGAACGCCGATGGCCCACAACCCTGGTTCCACTTCGATGTGAATCAACGGTAGATCACCGGGCGGCGGTTCCCCTTCCACCGTTGGGCGCGGTGTCCATGTCGGAGTGGGAGCTAGTGTTGGGGTGAGGAGCGCATCTTCCGGTTTGGGGATCAAGAACCAGTCGGCTCTCAGACGCGGACAGCCCTGATCCACCGGGGCCGGATCACGAAGCGAGGAGAGCACACAGATCTGGTGCTGCTCCAATCTGTCTGGCGGGGTAAAGCCGCTGCGGATCGGTGGTAGAGTTGCCGCTTCCAGTAGTGCGGTGAGGCTGCTATCGCTGTAAATGGCTGTCATGTAGTCATGCCAGATCGGAGCCGCCCCCGTCAGGCCGGATGTGCCCTCCGCCATCGCGGAGTTATCGGTATTTCCTGCCCACACCGCTACTACAAGGTGCGGCGTGTATCCAACCGTCCAGTTATCCCGAAAGTCATTCGTCGTCCCTGTTTTCGCGGCGGCAGGGAAGTCCAGCAGCAGCGCGGAGTCGCTTCCCATTGCGGGGGTTCGTGCGGTGTTATCGGAGAGAATATCGCTGATCTGAAAAGCGATGCGCGGGTCGAGAACTTCCTCCCCCGGCTCTGTGTCTGCTTCGTAGAGTACATTGCCCTGGCTGTCTTCTACTCGCGTAATCAGGTGGGGGATGATCTTGTGACCACCATTGGCAAAAACAGCGTATGCGCTTGCCAGTTCCAATGGGGTCAGTTCACCGCCACCCAAGGTCAGCGAAAGCCCATACTGTGATGGATCATCGCCTAGACTCTGAATGCCGAAGCGATGCGAGATTTCCAGCAGAGAACGAACACTAATCGCATTCAGCAGTTCTACTGCCGGGATGTTATACGAGTTCGCCAGTGCATCCCGAAGACGCACGGGGCCGTGAAAGCGTTCATCGTAGTTGACCGGGTTGTATTCTCCACCAACGCCATCGGGAAATGAGATCGGTACATCCCATACAATCGAAGCAGGCGACCATCCCTGTTCAAAGGCGGCGGCATAGGTCAGCGGCTTCATAGCGCTGCCCGGCTGCTGTTGCGAGAGGATCACGTTGACGTTGCCGTCTATCGATTCGTCGTTGTAGTCTGCGCTGCCTACCATCGCCAGCACTTCGCCAGTGTTTGGGTTGATGGCAACGAGAGCCGCATTGTGCAGGTTGGCTTCCTCGCGCACCGCCGCGACTTGCTGGGCGACAATTTGCTCCCCCAGCCGCTGATAGGGTATCGATAAGGTTGTATGGATGGTGAGACCACCCCGCGCAATGATGTTCGGATCAATACCGGGAAGCTGCGCTAACTCACTGCGAACGGCTACGGTAAAGTGCGGGGCCAGTAAAGATACATCCGGACTTTCAAGATCGGAACTAAACAGGGGGCGTTCCGCGAAGGCCGCGTCTGCTTCTGTTTGGGTCAGGTAGCCATGGGTAACCATCAGATCGAGCACCTGCCGTTGGCGCACCTTGGCGGCATCGAAGTTTACGTAAGGGTCGTACGCGATAGGAGCTTGTACCAGTCCGGCTAGAAAAGCCGATTCTGCTACCGTCAAATCGGCAGCATGCTTGCCAAAGTAGACATCTGCCGCGCCTTCGATGCCATAGGCCAGGTTCCCGTAGTAGACCTCATTCAAATAGAGTTCCAGAATGTGATCCTTATCATAGGT
>JAHEME010000242.1 GCA_024643825.1 Chloroflexota bacterium
ATCGATCTGGTAACTGACAAGCAGCAGTACGAGCCGGGTGAAACAGCGGAAGTGCTGATTGCATCTCCCTTCCAGGGGAGTGATGTGAAGGCGCTGGTGACGCTCGAACGGGGCAGCATCCTCACCCATGAGGTCATCACGCTCACCTCGAACTCGTTTGTGTATCGTGTGCCGATCACGGGCGATCTAGCTCCGAATACGTTTATCTCGGTGGTGATCGTCAAGGGCATCGATAGCACGAATCCGGTTCCCGCCTACAAGATGGGGCTGGTTGAAATTCAGGTTGATCCCGTCGAGCAGACGATTCAACTGGAAGTCACGCCAGACAAAGAAACGGTCGGCCCACAGGATGAGGTCACGTACACGATCCGCACGACCGATTCTAATGGAAAGGCCGTGAATGCAGAGGTATCGCTGGCGCTGGTTGACCTGGCGACTCTCTCTCTGGCTGCGCCCAACAGCGGCCCAATTGTTGCTCACTTCTATGGGGTGCAGGGGCTTGGTGTTCGCACGGCGGTTCCGCTTGGCTATCTGGTGAACCGCCGCAATCAGGAATTGTTCGATCTGGGCAAGGGCGGCGGCGGTGGTGGCGGGGAGGGTTTCTTTGATGTGCGCGGGGACTTTCGTGACACGGCTTTTTGGTCAGCCGTCGTCAACACCGGGAACAATGGACGGACGACGGTGAAAGTCACATTGCCGGATAACCTCACAACATGGCGCATGGATGCCCGCGCAGTCACCGCTGACACGCTGGTCGGGCAGGCGCAGGTGGATATTGTCGCCACCAAGCCGCTGCTGATCCGCCCAGCCACTCCGCGATTCTTTGTGGTTGGCGATGAGGCGACGGTCTCGGCAGTGATCAACAACAACACGGATAGCGCGATTGACGCGACGGTGAAGCTGGATGCGTCTGGCGTTTCGATGGTGGGTGACCGGGAGATCAAGGTTTCGATCCCGGCACGGGGGCGCACGGATGTTGGCTGGGCGGTGGTCGTTGATGCCAATGCCGAATGGGTGAACATGGTGTTCAGCGTCGATGGTGGCAGACTGTCTGATGCGTCGAAGCCGCCGCTGGGCAACCCGGATCATGATCAGATGATCCCGGTCTACAAGTATGAAGTCCCGGAGACGGTGGGGACGGCAGGCCAGTTAACGGGCGCAGCTTCACGCATCGAAGGGGTGGTGCTGCCGCCGACGTATGAAGTGACGCAGGGTGAAGTGCGGGTGGAAATCGACCCGTCGCTGGCTGCCAGCACGGTCGATGGGCTGACGTGGCTGGAGCATTATCCTTACGAATGCACCGAGCAAACGGTGAGCCGCTTCCTGCCAAATGCGTTGACGCTGACGGCCTTTCGGCAGTTGGGTCTGAACGATCCGGGCTTGGAAGCAAACCTCGATGCGCAGGTGGCGATTGGCTTGCAACGGCTGTACTCGCAGCAGCATGTGGATGGCGGCTGGGGGTGGTTCGTGACCGGGACGAGCAACCCGACAGTCAGCGCGTATGTGATCCAGGGAATGGTGGCAGCGAAGGAAGCCGGCGTTCAGGTCGAAGCGCGCGTCCTCAACGATGGTCTGAGCTACCTCACCAATCAACTGCGGCCCGTGGATGCGCTGAATGATCACGTAACGATTGACCGGCAGGCGTACCTGCTGTATGTGCTGGCGCGCGCCGGGCAGCCAGACGTGAGCCGAAGCGTGCAGCTCTTTGAGAATCGGGAAGGGCTGCAAAGCTGGGCGCGGGCGCTGCTGGCGCAAACACTGTGGATGATCGATCCGAATGATCCGCGACTGAGTAATCTTCAGAGCGATCTGGTGAACAGCGCTATCGTGAGTGCGACGGGCGCACACTGGGAAGAAGAAACGAACGACTACTGGAACTGGAACACAGATACCCGGTCTACTGCGATCATCCTGGATACCTTCGCGCTGATCTGGCCGACGAACGATCTGGCCCCGAACATCACACGGTGGCTGATGATCGCGCGGAAGGGCGGTCACTGGGAGACGACGCAGGAAACGGCGTGGGCGTTGATCGGGCTGACTCACTGGATGGTAGCAACGGGTGAACTTCAGCCAGACTATACCTGGGAGTTTCAGTTCAATGGAGCGAAGCTGGCGGATGGAACGGCATCGGCTGACACGGTCAATGATCCGACCGTGCTGTACATCGATGTGAAAGACCTGGTAACGGACGAAGTCAACCGCCTACTGTTTGAACGGACGGATGGGGCAGGGCGCATGTACTATACCGCGCACCTGACCGCCTATCTCCCGGTGGAGCAAGTGGAGCCACTGAGCCGGGGGGTGATCGTGAGCCGACGTTATCTGGATGCGAACGGCAAGCCCGTCACAGAGGGGCATGTGGGGGATACGCTGATGGTGGAACTCACCATCGTCGCGCCGAATGATCTGTACTATGCGGTGGTGGAAGACCCGTACCCGGCGGGAGCGGAAGCGGTGGATGTCAACCTGCTGACCGAGAGCATCCTGGGGCAACGCCCGACGCTCCAACCGACCGACCCGCTGGCACAGGGGTGGGGCTGGTGGTGGTTCTCTCAGACGGACTTCCGCGATGAGAAAGCGGTGCTGTTTGCGGATACGCTGCCGAAGGGAACATATCAGTACACATACCAGATTCGGCTGGGACTGCCGGGAACCTATCGGGTGATCCCGCCCACCGCGCGCGAGTTTTATCTGCCGGAAGTCTACGGGCGCGGCAGTGGAATGCTGTTTACGATTTTACCTCTCCAATAAACATCCTCTACAATGTACGGGTCGGCCTTTGCGCTGGCCCGTATATTTCCACCTTCCGGAGGTTCTTCATGCAGGTGATTCTCACCGCCCACAATGTCGAGATCTTCACGGCAAACTATCACCTTAGCGGCGAACTGCACATGCGGGGCGCGCCGGGCATCTTCCTGAACGATGCCCTATACCCGGTATTTACGCTGGTTGGCGGCGTGATTCACCCGCTGGCCCAGGGGACGCAAATCGGGGCGATGAACGTGACCCGGTTCTACGTGCCCAAGCAGTCGATTGAGGTGGTAGGATTACCAGAGATCGACATGGCGGAGGTACAGCTTATGTCATCGACCCGGCGGTTGATCGTCTTCACGGAAACCTACGTGGTACGAGGGGACTTCCACACCGGGCCGGAGACTGCGTCCGGGGATGTGTTCCACGTCACAAGCGGGCCGTTCTTCCCAGCAACGAATGTAGAAATCCATGCTGTCCGGCCTACACCCACCGACGTGCGGCGCAAGATGCCGCTGGTGTATGTATACCGCGATGCGGTGCAGGTTCTCTACAGTCAGGATGAGCAGGCTGGGTGACGTGCTTCCCGGAGAACTGCTAGTTCTCCTCCAGTGGATGGCCTTCGGCGCGTTCTCCGTGGGAGCGGTCTGGCTCTCGCGATACTCGCTGCTCAAGCCTCGCGCGTATGGTTTTGCCCGCTTCTTCGCGTTTGAACTGATCTTCGCGCTGCTGATCCGTGCCGCGCCGTTCTGGTTTGCCGATCCCCTTGCCATCCGACAGGTTGCTTCGTGGATTCTGCTGCTGGCTTCCGGGGCGTTGGCTGTGCATGGCTTCTACCTGCTGCACACTGTGGGACAACCCTCCGAGGACATAGAGACCACAACGGTGTTCGTGCAGCAGGGGGCCTATCGGTGGATACGGCATCCGTTGTATCTATCGCTGATGCTACTGGCGTGGGGGTGCTTCCTGAAGATGACGGATTCGCCGGGTGGATTGTTGGTGATCGGGGCGACTGCGCTGCTGGTGATTACGGCGCGGGTAGAAGAGGCCGAGAATATGAGGAAGTTCGGGGCGGCCTATGAGGACTATTGCCAGCGAACGAAGATGTTTATTCCGACTCTGTTCTGAGAATGTCGCTGAAGGCGAACAGGGCGGAGATACCCCCTGTATGCCAGAAGAGGACACGCTGATCCGAGGTAAACGCGCCAGAGCGAATCAGGTCGATCAACCCGGCGAGGGCGCGCCCAGTGTAGACCGGATCGACGAGGATGCCTTCGGTGCGGGCCAGCAGCCGGATGGCTTCCCGTTCTGGCGCACCCACGACGGCGTATCCGCCGCCGAGATAGGCATCATTGATCACGATGTCTTTGGGGTTGATGCGCCAATCCTGGCCCAGCAAGTCGGCCCCCTCGCTAACTAACTCCGCGATGCGCGGAGCAAAGACGCGCTTCTCCTGATCCACGCTGATGCCGTAGATCGTGCCGCGAACGCCTGCGAGATGAGAACCGAGGATCATCCCGGCATGGGTTCCGCCGGATGAGGTGGCGAATACATGGGCATCGAAGCCGGGCTGTTCGCGCTCGTCTAACTGCATGGCGAGTTCCCGCATGGCGGTGACATAGCCCATCACACCCAGCGCATTGGAGCCGCCATAGGGAACCACATGCGGCTTGCGTCCGCCTGCGCGGAGTTCGGCTTGAACCGAGACAATCGTCTCGGAGTAGGGGGCGTGTTCTTCCGTCCAGTGGATGCACGCCCCCAGAAGATCGTCAATGAGGGTGTTGCCGTTGATCGATGCGGGCTGCTTCCCACCCGGCGCGTAGAGCACCAGATGAGGCTCCAATCCCACCTTACATGCGGCGGCGGCGGTCTGCCGGGCATGATTGGACTGCGTCGATCCGGCAGTGATGACGGTATCCGCGCCTTCCGCCAGTGCTGCGCCGATCAGAAATTCGAGCTTGCGGGCTTTGTTGCCACCCGTCGCCAGCCCGGTTTGATCGTCCCGCTTGATCCACAACTCCGGCCCACCGAGCGATTCCGTCAGGCGCGGGAGGCGTTCCATCGGGGTCGGCAGATGGGCCAACCTCGTGTGGGGCAGGGCGGATAGGGCGGCGGAAAGGCTCAAAGCGGACACGGCGCGTCTCCGATGAATCAGCTATGCCTGCGCTGTTCGGCGTGGCTTGATGTACAGCTTGTGGGCGGCCCGGAAGCCGATCAGGGTGCGCTGATTCTCATCCCACAGGTGGCAGTACAGGGCCTTCATGCTCTCGCGGAAGGTCAGCGGCGGAACCTGCTGGAAAATCTCGTTTTCATCCTGCGCCTGCTGAAGTTTATAGTTCGGAATGCGCGGGCTAAGATGATGGACGTGGTGAATGCCGATGTTCCCTGTGAACCACTGGAGAATCTTGGGCATCTTATAGTATGAACTGCCTTCGATAGCCGCGCTATAGTAATCCCACTCGTTGTGGTGCTCCCAGTAGACTTCCTCAAACTGGTGCTGGACGTAGAAGAGTAACACGCCCAACCCACCGCCGAGGAACAGGATCATCCCTTGAATGAGCAGATAGGACTTCCAGCCCATCAGGAAGCTCAGACCAACAGCGATGCCAAGCAGGATGAAGTTGGTGGCCCAGACGTTGTTGCGCTCGCGTTTGCTGGCTCCCTTGCGGACGATGCGATGTGCGATCCCGAACATATAGAATGGGCCAAGTCCAAAGGTGATCAGCGGAAAGCGGAACAGCCGATAGCCCAACCGCTTG
>JAHEME010000243.1 GCA_024643825.1 Chloroflexota bacterium
CTGTTCAACGCATGACTGAAACCACACAACCAGACTCCGGGCGGCCCATGCTGCTGATTGTGATCAGCGCCGTTGGCCTGATCTTCGGCTGTTCGCTGCTCGCCATCGCCGCATTTTTTTTGCTGCGTGACCCTTCAGCGGGTACGCCAGCCAGCGCAACCGCCACGGGCTTACCGACTCGCGCTGTCAACATCGTCACGGCGACATCAGCGCCTACCGATACACCACCTCCACCCCCTACCGTATCCGAGCCAACGATTGCACCGACCAGCGACACGGCTACCGAAGAACCAACCGCCACAACCGCGCCGGTTGTCACCAATAAGCCTGCGGTTACGAACCTACCTCAGCCGACGAATCCCCCGCCCCCCACAGCGACGACGGCTGCCAGCGCACGGATTCTAAACCCGGCGTTTTCGCTGGAGGCGACGGCTGTTCCCGCGAATCAGGCGATCTGGTTTAACTTCTCCGTGACCAATGCCAATCCCACCGAAAAACTTCCCTATGGTGCGCTGGGGGCAGCGATTTTTGATGCCAATGGAGTCAACGTCCATTTTCAAGGCAGCTATACCAATGCCGCCCTGGACCCGGGTCAGGTGCTTCCCTGGCGCGATCATACAGCCATCGGAACACCGGGCACATATTCTCTACGGCTCGCGATTTGCTATTCCTATCCGCTGGAAGCCTGCTCTGCTGCCGGAGCCGACTGGGAGATGCTCAGTCCCCCCGTCTCGATTGTGATCCAATAGGGCATTAATCGTAGCTTTGAGGCCCAGGCCGCCTGCAGGCGGCCTGTTTGTATCCTGCGCCATAGGAATGGCGTAGGCTATTTGGCAGTTGACAGTTCGACAAACCTGCCTGAGAATGGCATGGACGAGAAGATCAACGGAGCGACCGCATGATTAAGCTGCTACTACGATTGATCACCCTGGCAACCTTCCTGTGTGTTTTTGGGACGGTGGTGCTGTTCATTGCACTTACAAGCCTGGGCTGGATCGATCTTCAACGGATCGCACCCGGTCTGCCGGAGCCACCACCTATCGATACCGAACGCATCCCCGGCGACCCCTTCGGCAGCATCAACGTGCCGGAAAACCTGCGACCCGGTGAAGCCATCCCTCTGCGGGGAATGGTGCAGCGACAGTCCCTGCTGGCGGATGTCCCCGTTCCCCAGCAGATTTCCACGAATCCGGCGGTCGTCGGGACCAACTTCTTTCTGGCGATTGCGATGATGCTGATCTTCGGCATCACATCCTCGATCCTGGGCAATATGCTGCGAGATGAAGAACCGCGCATCCAGAAGTGGTTGAAAGCATTTGGTATCTCCAAATTGGTACACAGTCTCAAAGGGTTTTTCTCATGGACGGTATCGGGAGGGGTTCGGCGCGGATGTCTCACCCTGCCGCTCGTTCTCCTCATTTTTGCGCTCTATGGGGTCATCTTCGCATTTCTCGATGAGGGTAGTACGCTGTTCAGCCGACAGGGTGCGTTACTTGCAGTTACGCTGGCATTCAGTGTCGGGCTGGTGAGCTTCTCCGGGGATATTGCCCGCCGCATCGCGGCCCGCTTCTGGCGGGAGCAGTCTTCCTTCCACGTGTATCCGGTCAATCTGGTGATCGCCGCTGCGACCGTGGTGCTCTCTCGCGTGGTGCATCTTACCCCCGGCATCGTGTTCGGAACACCCGGCGGAGCCAATGTGGAGGAAACCAGCAATCCCGAAAAGCAGGCGCGGCGCGATGTCACCCTCAGCGTACTTTCGATTGCGGTGCTTGCCATTCTAGGGACTCTGGGTTGGGCCAGTACCGGAGTCGTCGTTTCTTCGTTGGACGTGGTGCTGGAAAATCGGGTGGCGATGGTGGTAGCCGGGATACTCAACGTCATCACTAATCTGGGGCTGGCGATCTTCCTCATTGCCCTGGAAACAAGCTTCTATGAAATGCTGCCCTTCGCCTACAGCTCCGGGCGGCCCATCTTTGAACGGAATAAGTTTCTCTGGGTGGTGATGTTCTTGCCCATTAGCTTCTTATTTGCCCATGCGGTCGCCAATCCACAGTACGGTTTTCTCGATTCATTCGCCGAGTCCAATGTGCGTTTCCTATGGTTTACGATGGCTGTTATGGTAGGGGTCACATTTTCGCTGTGGTTCTATTTTAAGTTTGTTGATGATATGCTTCAGGAATGGATGGGGCTTAAGCGTCGGCCTCGCACACGGCAAAGTATGCCCCCTGCGCCTCCCGGCGATTATTATCCACCACCAAATTCCTATGACGATCCCTCTTCGGGACGTTATGGATAGCACAACCAATCAGATACCACAGGGGAGCAGGGATCAGAATCAATGCCAGGTACTGTAACACATCCGTCCAGAAATGTTATTGATTTCACAATTTGCCTATGCTACAATAACAAGGCTTGCCTGCTGGCAGCCGCCAAATTCAATCAAGCTAAAAGCCAAGGGGATTATGATTCGGGACGACCTTTTAGAAATGATGGACAAGGCAGAACCAGTGACTCCTTCCGACGATGACTCACGCAGTGAGGTGATCCAGGAACTTACATCCCGTGCGGATGCGCGTGGGTACGTCACCTATGATGATATAGTAGAAGTGGTTGCGGATGAGCTAGACGAAACCACGGTCGAATCCCTCTTGGAAGATTTACAGGAACTGGGGATTGAAGTGCGCCAGCGGGAAGAGGTTGACGCCGCCATGGACATCCGATCTGTAGAGACAGAAGACGATAGCATGGAAGGGGAAGACCCCATCGCAGACATTAATGCAGTATCCGCTGATGACCCTGTAGGGCTGTACTTCCGGCAGATGGCGCAGGAACCTCTGCTCACTGCGATGGAAGAGGTTGACCTTGCCAAACACATTGAGCGTGGTCGCAACGCGCGCACTATGATGGAAAATATGGGTGAGATGTCCGTGCCGGAGCGCGCTGATCTGATCCAGCAAGTGGAACAGGCACAGGAAGCCCGCGAACATCTTGGCCGCGCGAATACCCGCCTGGTGGTCAGCATTGCCAAGCGATACATGGGCCAGGGCCTGCCGTTCCCTGACTTAATTCAGGAAGGCAACGTCGGCCTGATGCGCGCGGTTGACAAGTACGATTACACTCGCGGAAATCGCTTCAGCACGTATGCCACGTGGTGGATTCGACAGGCGATCACGCGGGCACTGGCGCAGAAAACCCGCACGATCCGTATTCCGCTGCATATGACGGAGCGCATCCGCCAGATGTATCGGACGGCCCAGCTTCTGGAACAGGAATTGGGACGCCGTCCGACGCCAGAGGAAATCGCCGAGGAGATGGACCTGCCAGCCGACAGCGTGCGTGGCATGATGGATGCCAGCCAGCATGCAATCGCGCTGGAGCGCCCCGTCGGGGACGATGGTGATAGCGAGTTCGGGGACTTCATCGAAGATCAGGATACGCCAGAACCCGGAGAAGCAGCAGCCCATCACTTGCTGCAAGAGACCATCGAAGAAGTGCTCTCCGAGCTAACGCCACGCCAGGCGCATATTCTGCGGCTTCGCTTTGGTCTTGGCGGCGGCGAGCAGCACACCCTGGAAGAGATCGCCAACAAGTTTGGCCTCTCGCGGGAGCGAATTCGCCAGTTAGAGAAGGAAGCCTTGCGCCGCCTGCGCCATCCTCGGTTGGCTCATAATCTCAAGGATTATCTTTCCTAATTCCACAACTCCAAGCGCGTCGGAATATCGGCGCGCTTTTTGATTCTCCAAACTTTAGGAAAGATCGGCGTTTACTTCTATAATTGCCGCTATGAGACTCTGGCTCAAGGAACTACTCTCAGTTCTCTTCGGGAAAAGCAGCAACCCGGTTTACCAGCGTGAACTGGCTGGTTGGTCGTATCTTGGCCCGTGGCGACGGCTTCGGCGCGGCTGCCTGCCGCTGATCATGATACTCTTCGCCGGGACTACCTGCCTGTGTGGTGGCTCCTGCGGACTCACGGTTGGGCCAACCCTGCAATCACCCAAGGACTGGTGGATCGTTCTGCTAGTTGCCATAGCCGCTGGAATTCTCATCGGGGAAACATTCCTACGGTTGCTAACGGGCCTAACCGCTACGGGCCTCGCCTCTACAGCGATCAGCTCGGAGATTGAAGCAGAGACTTTCAGCCTGCTGCGCCTCACGCCAATCCCTCCCCGGCAGATTGTCTTCGCCAAGTTTAGTGCAGTGATCCGGCAAATTCGCACCCCGCTGATCATCCTGATGATTGTTCGCGGTGTGCTGATTCTTGGAACCCTGATCACGGTAGCGGTACTGGCCGCCGCAGGGCTGCTATTTTCCGGTTTCCAACTTGGCGATTTGACTCTCTCCCTGCAACCGAATAACCCTATCGCGACTGGCTTGCTGTTGCTGGGGTATCTTGTCGTGCTGGTCATTGTTCTCGCAGTCATCCTCCTGTGGATCGGCTACTTCATCTTACAACCCGTACTGGATATGATGTTGTATTCCGCGCTGGGACTCTTCGCTTCCTCGCTGGCACGTACCCGCACCAATGGATTGGTAACAGCAGGAGCACTTCGAGTCGTGTTGTGGATGGGGAGCTATGTTTTCAGCCAGATCATCTCTACCGCGATCTCCCTATTAGGCGTGCCCCTTCTGACCTTGCCAGGGATTCCACAATGGGTCAACGGTTCTCAGATTGCCCCCGGGATTCTAGTCGCATTTGGGGTCGTTGCCTCTATCGGCGTTCTCCTCTTTGGGATAGCCATACAGCTTGCGCTCTCTTTGGGACTGCTGGGGCTTACTACCGACCGCGCCTCCCGCCTCCCCAATCTCGGCTGAGAGCATTCATACAAAAAAGGGGCATTGTGATTCACGCACAATGCCCCTTTTGATTCCAGGTAATGGTCTATTCGTCTGAGGATGGAGTCTCCGAAGCGGGAGCTTTCTCATCAGCCGAACGAGTGCCGCGATCCTTGAGACGCTGTGCGCGTATTTTTTCGCGTTCGAGCGCACGTTCTTTGCGGCGTCGCTGAGTCTGGATTTCAGCAAACGCCTGCTGCCGCTGGCGTGTAGTCTGCGGTCGTGCAATGAAGGGGATGCGCATATGCCCCATCCGATCCAATACAATCACAATACCAACAATCACGTACACCACCGAAAGGATGCGGGAGTAGCTAACCGTCACGCCACCGGAAAGAGTTAGCGTGGGCTGATCGGGCCGCCAGAACTCCATGATGAAACGGCCAATCCCCGCCATGACAAGATACGATCCAGTCATGATTCCATGCACAATCGTCTCCTGATTGCGCCGGAAGATCAGATACAGAATGATGAAGGTGAGTACCAGCCAGGTCGCTTCATACATCATCGTCGGGTGGAAGCGGGTCTCTGGCGGCAAGCTGCGAAACTGTGGCAGCCGATTCTCATCGCGGATCAGCAAACCAAACCAGGTCGATCCCGTCGGCGGCCCGTATAGCTCCTGATTGATCAGGTTCCCGAAGCGGCCAATCGCCTGTCCCAGCAGC
>JAHEME010000244.1 GCA_024643825.1 Chloroflexota bacterium
ATTTGCGTGACAAAAAATACGATATACGCGATCAGCAGCCAGAAGATCGGAGGGTGGGCTGTTTTCTCAGCGCGTTTGGGCCACAATAAATACTGAAGGATCGCCAGCACGCCCAGCGTCAGCGAGACAAAGGTCGTATTGTAGATCAGCGTGGCGGGGTAGAATGTGACAGGTGGACTATGCTCCGTATATAGATTCCCAGCAAAGAACCGGGTGATGACGTGGCTCTCTTCCACATGCTGAAGCGTCCCCGCGAACATATCCTGTAGAACGATAATCGGTCTGACCCACATCGCGGGCCACACCGTCCACGGGATCAGCGACATCCCCACCCAGATCAGGCCGGGTAGCACGAGCGTCTGCCAGGATTCGCCCAGTGCCCAGCGCATCCGACCATCCCCGTGAGTCGACCACCCATCCCGCAGCCGGACGATCAGCCGTACCAGTAGGGCGAGTCCCATATACGGCAGTAGGAACAAAGCAGGAACTTTGGTCAGGATCGCCATCCCCGCAACCAGCCCGGAAAACAGCAAATACCGCCATTTCCCCTCCTCCACATACAGGAGAATCAGCAGCGCGGAGGTGAGCATCAGCGAGGAGACCAGCGCATCCAGGTGAAACACGCGGCTGTGCGTCAGGTAGAAAGGAGAGAACACCATCAGGCCGCCCGCAATCAGGGCCGTTAGCCAGTTGGTCAGCCGCGAGAGCAGGACGGTATTCAGAATGATCAGCCCGGAAATGACCAGCGCCAACCCCATAATGCCCGCTGCCATGCCTCGCCCAAAGGGAGTCGCGGTCGGTGCGGCAGCCCACGAAAAGATCACTTCAGCAGGTGTGTCTTTCACCAGATCAAAGAGATGCAGTGTCGCACCCCCGATCAGCATGCCGATAAAGCCGGGATGCCGCGATTGGTAGGTGGCCTCCAGGTTGCCTGTCGTGACGGCTTCGTCATATGCCTTCGAGCGATAATACCACTGCGCCGGGCGCGAGACAGGTTGATAGGATCGCAGCACGAATGAGACGACAAACAGGGCTGCAAGGAGAATGGCTCGGATACGGGGTGACAGGGTCATCTACAGGCGGCCTCTCGAAAACGAACATGGGAACAATCGGGGAAAGTATGCCGTGAGTCGGGTCGAACTGCTAGGATATTACCTCTTGCGATGGGGCCACCGCTTGTTGTTAAGGGGCAACAACCTGAATCGTATTCAGCGGCAGCCAGTTATCCACGATATGCCCATCCTCCGCCACGATGTTCAGCCGATGCCCATCCGAATCCGAGAACCAGCCAAGCTCAATCGTGTACGTTCCCGGCGGAATATCATCGGGGAGTTTGATCTCACGGGTATCTTTGTAAACATCCCCCACGATCCAGTTTCGGGTAGACTCATCGGGTGAGACCGGGTTGCCATCCCTGCCCGCCCAGCGTTGATCCCAGCCCTCTACAATGTGCAGAAACACCTTGTAGTCCTGGTCACCCGATGGATCAAGGGCCTGCCAGTACAAACGAATCTTCATGCGCTGACCGGGCTTCAGCACCCGCCGATCGATTTTGTAGCCGACCAGCGCGAAGCGGTTCTCCCAGTTGATGAACATCTGATTCGGATACTCGACATTCGAGTCTTCCGGGATCATGACTTCGCCGACGATGAGTGTCCCTGCTTCAGCAGACGATCCACCCTGAACGGGCAGCCGGCCCGCATCCGGGTTGTACAACCCGATCTCGACTATCGCCTGATCCGGGGAATACGTGGTATCGGAGAGGAACACGCGATACGTTTCCGTGAAAATGTGCCCCGGTTGCCACCACTGCGATGGATAGTTCCCTCCCCCGGTGTACGTATCCCGCTGGGCGATCAGCGCGCCATCCGGGTTGGACAGGTGAATGAACACCGCGTAGGGCACATCGGTCGCTTTGAGGATTTCCCACGTGACCGTCACATCCACTTCATCACCGGGCCGTGCCTCAGAAGGCGAGACGTGATACGCCAGAACGCGGGCATTCTCCCCGATCACAATGTCCAGCGGATCAGCCGGACTCGCTGCCTGTGCTGGGAGCGAATACGCAGGGATCAAATACCCGGTCAACGTGGTCGCAGCATAGATCAGCATCCCCACGCTGATCAATCCCGCCGTCGCAATCTGAACCTTTCCAGGCCAGAGCACAATCAACCCCGCCGCCACGAGGGTAACGAGCGCAGGCAATCCGGGGAAGAAGAATCGCCCCATTGCCCCCGCCGGGCTGACGGTGATATACGCATACAGCACGGCGAAGTTCACTACTACCGAGGCCGCCAGCACTAGCACCATCCCCCCCAGCTTCCCTTGGAATGGCCTTAATCCATCTGTTTCCTCTGTGTCTCTGTGGTTCCCGCTTTTCCTTTGCGAACTTTGCGTCTTTGCGGTGAGTTGTCTTTCATTCCCTTCCACCCATCGGGATCGAACGAGGAAGATCACCGCCCCGGCCAGCCCTGCTCCGCATAGCACTGCCGTGATCGTGTAATAGATCGTGGGAACTGGAATCTGCCCATAGCCAAACCGCGCCCACAGGCTCGTCCACGCATACAGCAGTTCGGTCCCAGCCAGATGAACCCCCGCCTCCGGGTTACGAAATCCCCAGATTTCCGTCAGCCGCAGAAACCCGGTCGGCTCCCCATACAGGATCGTATTCCGCACGTACCACCATCCAGAGAGGATCGCGCTGATCCCCCCGATCCATCCGTTGGCACGCAGCAGAGACTGCCACGGGTGCGATTCATTCCCTCGAAACGCCGCCAGCAGCAGAGCCACTTCGATCACACCCAGCATCGCCAGTACGTTGAACTTCACCAGCATCCCCACACCAAACAGCGCACCGAGCCAGATCGTCCCTCGCCGCGTGATCCCATCCCGCACAGTGTGTAGACTTGCCAGCGTGATCGCTGCCGCCACTGTCCCCGCCGGAACATCGTTATTCACTGCTGCGCCCAGATACAGGAACATCGGGTTGAACGCGATCAACGCACCCGCCACCAGTGAGACAGCCGGATACTCTGGCAGCAGCGTCCGCGCGATGGCGATGGTCAGCGCGACGGCAGCGGCTCCCCACAGCAGCGTGACCCACCGCGCCAGGTGCGCTGCCAGCGACGCGTCGCGGTACGGCCACGCCTCGTCCGGCCCATGCAGGTATAGATTCTTGTTATCCGTCCCGACTTCCCAGTTACGGAACCCCCACTGCGGGTTGTGCAGCGGCTCATATAGAGGATCGGAGGGGTGAACCCAGAAGCTCACCAGCGCGGCGGTCGCATAATACAGCGGCGGGTGATGTGCCTGCGCGTTACCTTCCGCCCCCGACTGCACCGGGAGCTGCCCATAGTCGGCGATGTAGCGCACATACCGGTAGTGGCGCACCTCATCGGTCGCTTCATGAATCGGGTTGGCGACGCTGAACACGCCACCCAGCACCAGATATCCCACCACCACCAGGGTGGCCCAGGGATACGTTCGCAGAAATCGCGCCAGTCGAGTGAATACCATGTCACCTGTACACATGCGATCAGAAACCAGAGTGGCTCCTGATGATGGTGCTTGGTTTCCACGTTCATCAGGAGCAGCGTAGATGCTACCGAAAGAAGCCTCAGAACGCCAAGCATCAGTGTCAGGATATTAGGCTAATTCACCAAGGGAGGCACTTTCGCTGGCTGGAGCCGTTTTCTCCCCGTTGGGGTCGGGAGAGGTGAGGTCAATTACGCCCAACGATGAATGCGCCCCACAATGGTTCGCAGTTTTGTTCCGATCCAACTCAGGATATAGTGAAGGCGATTTCAACATCGGTGTTGGGAGGGGCTTTCATGCCTGAAACCTATGATCAGGTCGCAGCCGTGTGCTATCGCTGGCGCGCGGGTCAGCTAGAATTCTTGCTGGTGATGAGCAGTGGTCGCCGCTGGTTGTTCCCCAAAGGTAACATCGAGCCGGGGGAGGATGCATGGTCTGGCGCAGAACGTGAAGCCTATGAAGAAGCCGGAGTCACCGGCAGCATCCAATCAGAGCCACTGACGATCTTCAAGCACCACAAACGCGATCTCAAACGCAAAGGCAGCGAACTCAAGATCGCCGCCTTCCTGCTTCATGTCGAGCAGATCGTTCCCTCGCAGGAGGCGCACCGAAACCCTACGTGGTTCACCCCGCAGCAGGCGATGGCTGCCGTCGCCGAGAGCCGCGAGTTTGTCTACGCCAAAGAGATGCAGCGCGTGATTCAGGAGGCGCTCACCGAAATCGAAAACATCCCGGCAGCAGAACGCGCAGATTCGGATGACGAAACAATCACTGTCCGTGCAACGAATTCACCGCCGCTGTCCGAGCGCCTTTTCCTCTCGTATGCGCGGGTAGATTCAGTGTTTGTAGACTGGCTTGCCGATCAGCTAACCGGGCAGGGGCATCCGATCTGGCTCGACCGCCGTGACATCCAGCCCGGCGATGTGTGGGATGACCGCATCGACGAGGGTCTGCGCGCCTGCAAGGGCATGCTTCTTGTGATGACGCCATCCGCTATGGAGTCGGATACTGTGTCTTCCGAGTGGAAGTTCGCGCTCGATCAGGGCAAGCCGTTGATCCCCCTGCTGCTTCAGGACTGCGACCGCCACTTTCGCATCGCCAAACTTCAGTACATCGACTTCCGCACCGACCGCAGCGCCGCGCTCGACGAGTTGCTCACCTGGCTGGCGGAGTAATTCCTGGAACGTGACAATTGGAAGGCTTTATATCATGGTTCCGCCTCCGACAGTTTCGAGAATTCACAAACGGAGTTGAGGGTGATTTGCCCCCCTCTTCCGGTACGGAGAGGGGCCGGGGGTGAGGTAGCAACTCGACAAGTATCGGTACATGAATTGTCAACAGAGAGAGGGGAGGATACAACTATGCACAGTAAGTGAGATCTCAGGGGTGAGCTTCTCGTGCAAGTCCAATCCACTACACCTGCACCTTGAGAATGAGAACGCGCACGATCACTCATGCCATGAGGCATCGAACAGCGGCACAGCCCCTTCCGCTGAAGCCATCAACGCGACCTGCTCCGTGCCATCCAGCCGCCGGAAGTTCTCCGCCGCATCCAGCGCCATCGGCAGCAGCCGCAGATCGCCGGGATGCGTGAACCCGGTCACAGGCTGCGAGAGCACAAAGTTCACCGCGTTCTGCATCTCCCCCGGTGTATCGAAGGGTTCATACCACGTATTATAGGTCTTGGGCCGATCCCCCCACGGCCCTTTGCTGAACGTCTTGATGATCATCAGCCCGACATCCTTCTCGACTGCCAGTTTCGCCAACCGATTGAAGTCCGCGCGGAACTGGGGATCGGCCATCTGAATGTAGTTCAGTGGCGTCATCACCGTATCAAAGTCGAAGTGTTCCAACGCTTCTGCATGAACAGCGGGCGTAGTGTATCCATGCCCCGTGATCCCGATGTGCCGGATCAACCCCTGATCCCGTGCTTCCAGAAACGCCTCCACCGCCCCGCCGGGC
>JAHEME010000245.1 GCA_024643825.1 Chloroflexota bacterium
CTGTTGACCTCACCCCCGCCACCTGGCATAGTCACCCAATAGGGTTTCGGCCCCCTCTCCGTTGGACGGAGAGGGGGCGCAGCCAACTTCGCATTCCCCCCCACCATCGCAGGGGTGAGGTTCTTCGCCAAAAAAACGCGAATGTACCTGGCTGCGCCTTCTCGTTGACAGCCTGATCTGCCGCCTCTATACTTGCCCTACCACGCTTTCGCCACAAGGAATCTTCATTGACCATGCCAGACCCAATCCTTTCCGCCATCCTGATCGTCGGTGATCAGCGGGAGCGACCCGCCCATGCGCTGGCAAGCATCCTGAGTCAGAGCATCATCGACAAGATGGAAGTGCTGATCTTTGATCTAACGCTGGATGATGTGCCGCCGCTGCCGGGGAGCGATCATCCCTCTGTGCGTGTGATCCGAGTGGGGCCGGGAGGAACCGCCGGGAAAGTGCGGGCAGAATCCGTGCGGCAGGCCCGCGCGCCAATTGTCGCCTTCCTGGAAGAACATGCCTGGGCCTTCCCCGGCTGGGCAGAAGGGATCGTGAAAGCCCATCAGGAACCCTGGGCGGCGGTGGGAGTTGAGTTCCATGTCGGGAATACGGGCCTGGGCCTGGCGGATGCAGCCTCGCTCTCTTACTATCCGCTGTGGTCGCCGCCTGCGGTGGGTGGGGAATCAGAATCGCTGCCCTCGCACGATACGACCTATAAGCGCGACATTCTCCTGAGCTACGGCGATCAATTGGAGATGCTGATCTTCCCCGAAGTGCTCCTGCACTGGAAGCTGCGGCAGGATGGCTACATCCTGTGGATCGATCCCGACATCAAGATCAAGCACTACTACGAGACCGAACTGGGCGTCATCCTTCGGGGCTGCTTCATCGCCGGGCGGGTGTTCATCGTGCATCGCCCCCTGATCTTCCATTGGCCGTGGTGGAAGCGCATCGCACGGTTCGTGATCAGCCCCCTGCTGCCCTTCCGTCGTCTGTGGCAAATCTATCAGATCGTGCGAACCAAACGCCCGGATCGGCTGGCGATGTTCTGGCGCAGCATTTTCGCCCTGCTCCTGTTCTTCGGGGCAGGGGTCGCCGGGGAGATGGTCGGAACCCTCTTCGGCAAAGGAAACAGTGACGTTCTGTATCTTCGCAACCAGATATCCGATTACCGCGACATGCCTGCCGGGGAGCCTGTATGACGGATGCGCCAATCCTCACGGTGATTCTGCTGGCAGGCCCGCTGCGAACCCGCGCTGAGCGAATGCTTCGCAGCGTGCTCGAACAGAGTCTCATTGATCGACTTGAAGTCATCCTGATCGACTTTGAGCCAGACGACGTGCCGCCGCTCTCCGGCAGCGATCACCCCGCTGTCACGTTCCTGCGTGGGAACCCTGCATGGGACTTCGGGCAGGGGCGCGCGGAAGGCGTCCGCATGGCGCATGCGCCCATCGTCGCCTTTCTGGAGGAGCACGCCTGGGCGTGCCCCGGCTGGGCGGAGGCTCTGGTGAAGGCACACGAAGAGACGTGGGCGGGGGTGGGGAGTGAATACGCTCCAGCCAACCCGCATATTGGCATCAGCGATGCGGTTGGCGTGTTCAACTTCCCGACCGCGCTTGCGCCCGCCGCACGCGGCACAGCCTCGACAATCCCCGGTCACAATTCCAGCTATAAGCGCGACCTTCTGCTGGCGTTCGGCGATCAACTGGAGGCGCTGCTGCTGGTGGAAATTGTGCTGCAAATGCGCTTGCAGGAGGCAGGCCATCAACTATTCATCGAACCTGACTCGAAGTTTCATCACGCCAACGAAACCTACCTGCGAAGCATCGTGAAGGGGATGTTTTGGAGTAATCGCTGTCTGGGGGCGGTGCGTCCCCACTTGATGGGTTGGTCAACCGGGCAATTTCTGTTTCGGCTGCTGATTGCGCCGCTGACTCCCTTTTCGCGCATGGCGAAGCTGTTCCTGTACACTCGCCGCCAGAGCCGGGCCAAGCTGGGGAGCCTGCTTCGCACCTTGCCGCTGGTGCTGCTGATTCAGACCGTCGCGGTGGCGGGGCATACCTGGGGCATGTTGTTCGGCATGGGCCGCGCCGGGATCAGATTCCGCGACTACGAAATCTCCGAGCCGCGCCAGGAACCCGACGATGCTCCGGCATAGACAGATCCTCCGCGTCAGTTCCATGAACAGGCGCTAACCTCGTACTATGCCTCTCCATATCCTGATGCTGTCTCAGAATATCGTCGGTCAGGGCGGGACGTACGCCCGCTGCTTCTCGCTGGCGCGCGCCCTGGCCCGGCGTGGGCATCGTGTGACGATCCTCGCCGCCAGCCAGCGTCCCCGACTTCGTCCTCACCCAGAACGGGTCGATCAGGTCACGGTGATCCAGTCATCGGGTGTGGCCCCCAGCCGAGTCCGCCACGCGGGTCTGGATGCATTCGATGTGCTGGGCCGTGTGCTGCGCGGATCAGGCGGCCCGGTAGACGTGATCCATGCCTTTGACCATCGCCCGGCAGTTTCGATCCCGGCACGCATCATCCAGCAGCGCACGGGTGTTCCCCTGATCACCGATTGGTGCGACCTGTGGGGGCGCGGCGGCCTGGCAGAGATGCGCGGAACTGCCGAGCGCGAAATTCTGGGGCGGCTGGATACAGTCTGGGAGCGCGCCTTCCACGGATCGGCGGATGGCGTCACTGTGATCACCGATTGCCTCGCCGATCATGCGCGGACGCAGGGCGTGGCGGCAGAGAAGATCGCGCTGCTGCCCTCCGGCGCGAGTGCGGATCAGATCACGCCGCTGCCTCAGGAAGCGATGCGGCGCAAACACAACCTCCCGCCGGATGTGCCGCTGCTGATCCACAGCGGCTTTTCCCCGTTTGGCCTCGATCTTCTGGCGTCTACCTTTACGGAAGTCTGCCGCCTCGATCCCCTCACCCATCTGCTGATCGCCGGGAGTGGGTATGATGCGCTTGCCAGCCGCCTCACTGATCCTCAGGCGGTGGCCCGCGTTCTCGATATGGGGCGGGTTGATCCGTCGCAGTTGGGGGAAGTCCTTGCCTGTGGTGATGCTGCCTTCCTGCCGTACCCACCGCATCCGGTGAATCTGGTAGGCTTCCCGAATCGGCTGGGGGATTTTCTGGCAGCGGGGCTGCCTCTTGTGACCTGCCATGTGGGAGAGCTTGGCGCGTTTGTCGAGCGAGAAGGTGTTGGCCTCGCGCTGCCCCCCGATCCGCAGATATTGGCGGAGGGCATCACGGTGCTGTTGGGCGATGCGCCTCGTCGCACCGCGATGGGGCAGCGAGCGCGCCTCGTTGCCGAGACTACCTTCTCGTGGAATCATCGGGCGGAAGAACTGGAAGCGTTCTATCGGCAGGTGTTGGAGAAATTCGCCGCTACCTGATGATCGAACGTTACCGTTCCACCGGGCGTGAGGGATCGGTGGCCCACTCCTCCCACGAAGCGTCATACAGCGCCACGTTCCGATAGCCCGCCAGCCACAGTGCGAACAACCCCAGCGAGCCAGAGATGCCCACGCCGCAGTAGGTGATCACCCGCTGATCGGGTGTCACGCCAGCGGCCTCGGCCCGTGCGCGGAGTTCCTCAGCGGGCAGGTACATCCACGTTTGTGCGTCCAGGTTGAGCGACGATTCGAGATGCACTGCGCCGGGGATGTGCCCCGCCCGGATCGGTGTGCGCCCGCCAACTTCGATGGCATCCGCGCCCGGTTCCAGATAGCGGCTTCCCGGCGGAGTCCATACCGCGAGGCCCGCGTACTGCTCCGGCGGGCGCGTATCGACCAGCCGCACGGCAGGGTCGTGCGCGTCCACCGCCGCCTGAATCTCGTCGGCAGTCGCCAGCCATTCCGGGCGCACGCGCGGGGTGAAGATCGCTGGCGGGTAGGTGGGAATTTCCGTTGTCAGAGGTTGCCCCCCGGCGATCCAGCGCGTGATCCCGCCATCGAGTATGGCGACCTGATTGTGCCCGTAATGGCGCAGCGCCCACCACAGCCGCGCCGCCCCGGAATAGTCCTCATGGGCATAGGCGACCACGCGCGTCTCATCCCCGATCCCGTTGGCGCTCATCAGCTTGGCGAAGTCGTCCGGCGGCAGCAGCAGATCGCGGATGCCGCCGATGGTCGTGCCGAAGTCACGCTGCCAGTCGAGGTGTACCGCGCCGGGGATGCGCCCTGTGGCGACCCTCTCCTGCGTGGTTCCGTCACCCATCCAGCGCGCATCCACGATCCGCAGGTCGGGGTCGGTCAGGTGGTCGGCGAGCCAGTCAGTGCTCACCAGGGGGTGCGCGCTCAGATCGATCATGTCTGGCTAGGGCAGCGTGATCGGCTGCACCGACTGGATCGGCGGCAGCACGCTGCGAATGGGCGAGGTAACGAAGGTGTGTTCGATGCGCGCATGGGGATCATAGAGTGCGGCGCGTTCCGGCGTGTAGTACGGGGGCGGCAGTTCCTCCAGGATCGTCACCCGATCATCCGGCAGCTTGGCGAGGAAGATCATCTCATCCCACCCGTGCTGGCTGTGGATCGCCCCGACGAATCCCGTAGCAATCAGTCCGGGGTCGGGGATGATCTCGATGCCCGCATCGCTGACTTCCCATGTGTGATACAGTAGGTTATCCTGATCGATCAGACCAATAGCCTTGTCATTGTAGAGATAGCGCATGGCATACTGGAATCCGAACCCGGAGAGGTAGGGCGCTTCCGGCAGGTCGGGGTTTTCGATGGTCACGAACAGCGTATTCTCCTTCACCTGCGGGGCCTGATTGAGCAGTGATCGGGTGAAGATCGCTTCAGTATCCCAGGTCAGATTGTAGAGATACAGCTCGTTCTGCACATGGCCCATGCTGGCCGTCGATAAGATCGCCACCAGCGCGAGCATGGTGAATTCGATGCCGCGCTCCAGCCCACGCTGCGCCGCGCGAGTCGCCAGCAGGCGGATCACGCTGGCAAGCGCAATCGCCTCCCCGATGGTTGAGAGGTTCTGCACACGATCCAGCGCCGCGCTCAACCCCGTCGGCAGGAAGGCTGCGAAGCCCAGCCACGCCAGCAGCACCCCGAAGCCCGCCCACAGCGCATAGCCGGGGATGGTATCCCGCGCAGGTTCGCCTTTCAGCTTGTGATGCGCCAGCGCCACGCCGACCAGCAGCGTGGCGGCGGTCAGCAGCCCCGCAACGCGTGTCTCGATCAGGTAGTCTACCCGTCCCGGAATCAGGGCAGCGAGGGCAAAGCCAAACTGGTTGATCGTCGCGCCTGCCATGCGGATCGGGTTCAGGTCAGCGAACAGGTTGGTCCCGTACAGCCTCGGCCCAAGACCGAGGAAGGGCAGCGCATAGTGAATCGAAGCCCCGGCCACCGCCAGCAGGAACAGCGCCACAAACACGATGCGCCGTCGGGTGAATTTGCGCTGGCTCAGGAACACCATGACGGCGAATCCGCCCAGCAGCGGCACGCAGGCTTCGCGGATCAGCACGGCGACAACCGCC
>JAHEME010000246.1 GCA_024643825.1 Chloroflexota bacterium
CGCATATCATGTCACATATCTTGCAGTCCCAGGCTTTTCGCTATTTCGAGGCCAGGAAAGAGCCGCATTTATGGTTGCCCATTCCGGCGCAATTCTGGCGGGCATGGGCACAGCATCCATTTTGAGATTCCCTGAGAAGCACCCTACGATAACCAAAACTCTTCAGAAACTCGCTCTTACCATGTGGGGGTTTGCAGCGTTAGTACTTCTCGCCGAGCGAGCATTCCCCGAAAAAGGTCTTTACGAACTTCTGATATCTGTCGTCCTTGCAGCTTTACTGTTTACCCTCACGTGGGGAGTTCTCAGCCGCACGCAGATGAGTGCAGCTCGCCCATGGTGGATCATCACATTAATCGGCCTTATTATTCTTGACTTGTTCACTGTAACCATGCGAACCAATTGGGAGCCAATTGCCGTATCAAAACGACATCTCCTCAGTTCTCTTGTGCCTGTTGCACAATCGGATAAGGATCTTTACCGGGTTGATGGAAGACTTGGCTTGGGTCAGAACTATGGCACTCTGATTGGTATGCAGGACATTCGTGGCGTCAGCCCGCTACTGCTGGCCACACAGGATGCTTACCTACATTTGCCCGAAAGTCGCCTGTACCAACTTCTCGCTGTCAAATATGTCTTTACTGACTGGCGAGAGCTAGAAATTCCGACCAGGATACGATCCGAAAGCAGCACAGCCCAGGGCGTGCCACTCTATTTGCACGAAATTGTTGACCCAACGCCGCGTGCATGGATGGTCTACTCTATCATGGTAACAGCGGATTCTAACCAGGCGCTCAGTTGGTTAGCCGATCCAAGTTTCGATCCGCGGCGCGTAGCGATCCTGGAGTCTCCCCTGCCAATTGCCCTTCCACCGGAACCACCCCAGAGTAGCGAAGTGCAAATAGTTTCTTATGCCCCAGAGCAAATTCGGTTACACGCTACCAGCCCAGAAAATGGGCTTCTTCTACTAAGCGAGCTTGACTATCCGGGCTGGCAAGCAAGTATAGATAATGAACCTGCCATAATACGGCGAGCAGACGATGGGCTACGCTCCATTGTACTCACCGCAGGTGATCATGATGTCCTGTTTACCTATCGCCCAATGAGCGTTATGCTGGGTGGAGTGATATCTATTGCCTCTCTACTCATCCTTGTTTTGATAGCGATTCGAACTACCAGCACTGCTCATCATACTGGATGGAGAAAACGCTGATGGGCCCACTACAACCCTTGCAAATCAAATACCTGAATGCAAGTCCGGCTTCCCGCGCACTCACGGTTGGTGCAAGTCTTGCCCTTGCAGCAACCCTTGTTGGTGGCCTGTTAGCAGTCATAGGCCCTTTATACACGACCATCGCTCTGGTAGCGTTGGGATGTACGATCTGGGCAACTGCGCGGCTGGAGCATTCTGTGTGGTCAGTACTTGGCGTGATCGCCCTACTCCCCTTCGCGACGCTTCCTGTGAAAATCGTGCTGACACCGACTTTCCTTGACCTTGCACTCGCCGCCGTCTTCGGTATCTATTTGGCGCAGTGGATCACACGTGAGAGACGTCAACTCCTGACAACTCCGGTTCACGTTTTCGTGATCCTCTTTATGATACTGAGTCTCTTCAGCTTTGTTGCCGGGCTACGTTATGCAGGGCTGACAAGCAATGTCGCGCGGAAGTTTGCCGAATTACTCCTAAGCATGGTCTTTTGCCTTGTTCTTGTTGATATCATTCGTACCCCGACACAATTGCGACAAGTCATCATCATCCTGCTTATTGTGGGAACCATTGCGGCTACGATTGGGATCGTCCTGTGGGTACTGCCCGATCAGATCGCCGAAACAGCATTGAGCAAGTTGGCTGTCGTCGGGTATCCCAATAGTGGGATAATCCAGTACGTTGAACAGAATCCCGAATTACCAGAACGAGCAATTAGCACATCAGTCAACCCAAACTCGCTTGGAGGATTCCTCGTGATGGTGGCAGCTCTTGCCGCACCACAAATCATGACACGTTTCCCGTCCACCGGAAAGCGATGGCATGCTTTTGTCCTGCTTGCCCCTCTGGTAGGTTGCCTTGTCCTTACGTTTTCACGCGGGTCGATGGCTGCCTTTGGAGTTGCTTTACTGTTCAGTGCAGCCCTACGCTATAGGAGATTGCTTCTTATTCTGTTGATCATCGGTCTGATCATCTTGATCCTTCCCTGGAGTCAACCCTACGTCCAGAGGTTTGCCGAGGGTCTTCAGGGCGCAGACCTTGCAACACAGATGCGCTTCGGGGAGTACACTGACGCCCTCACTCTGGTAGCGCGTTATCCATGGCTTGGGGTGGGCTTTTCTGGCACCCCGGATATTGACACTTATTTGGGCGTTGCCAGCGTGTACCTAACAATCGCTGAAAATATGGGACTGATTGGCTTGGCGGCATTCAGTGTTCTAATGATCGCAGTATTTTCCTATGCGTGGCAGGCACGTCCCTTTCTGGCCAGAATAAGGGGTTTGCACCCAATCTGGCTCGGCTTGATGGCGGGACTTGTTGGGGCTCTAGTCGGTGGGCTTGCGGACCATTACTTCTTCAATCTTGAATTCCAGCATGCTATCACAATATTCTGGATATTCGTCGGCCTGCTCTTAGCCGCCACTCGTATCGCACTGGAATCGAACGCGGAGAATGCAAAAACGCGATCTGGGAGTTCCCCATTCTGACTTGCACCCTAAACGGCGCGAATTCGAGTATGCTCTAGTTTGTCTACAATGGTATAATTCCTCAATGATATTTGTTAACTATTTTCGCCAGCACTAACCAGGAGGTTCATCACATGGGTCTGGGTGATAAGGGACAGGATGCTCTCAGCATCGTCGTTGAAGAAATGCACCGCGTCAACTTATTGGTCGTCAGTGGCCGCGTGGATAGCAACACCTCGCCAAAACTATCAGAGCATTTGACTCGCCAAATCGATTCAGGCGCAATGAATCTCCTTGTCGACCTTCAGGAAGTTGAGTACATGAGCAGTGCCGGGCTGAGAGAGCTTGTTTCAGCCCTAAAACGTGTGAAGAAGGACGGTGGGGACTTGCGCCTGGTGAGTCCATCCCCACGCGTTAAAGAAGTGTTGGATCTGGCGGGGCTGACTACTTTGTTTGAAATCTTTGACGACCGTGTAAAAGCTGTCGGTAGCTTCTAGTCACCACGCTGGCATCAGATCGATCATGGGTGAAAAACGCCAGCTTATCCTCCCTGGGCGCTACGAGTCTGTGCCGCTAATTGCTGACTTTGTGGGTGAAGCCGCTGAGTCTGCCGGATTAGGAGAAGATGCCGCCTTCCATTGCAGGATGGCGGTGGATGAAGCATGTACGAACATCATCGAACACGCTTACGAGGGCGAGGATAAAGGCCCCATTGAGGTAACCTGCACGATTGAGACTGGACACTGCACGATACATATCATGGATCATGGCAAGAGATTTGATCCCCAAATGATTCCTGAACCAACCTCCAGCCAGAATCTCGATGAGATTCAACCCGGGGGGCTTGGGCTACACCTGATGCGAAAAATGATGGATGTGGTGCAGTTCAGTTTTGAGAACAATCGCAATAAACTAACAATGGTCAAAGTACAACAGTCTGTGATACCGCAACGGGAAGACCCAATATCTGAATATCATGAAGTTCAGCCTGGATTGTGGCAGATTACCCCTGAGGGAAGACTGGACGCAGCCACAGCACCGGATTTTGAAGCTGCCCTCAACCGACTATTGGACAAGGGCAATATCTGGATCGTTGTTGACATGAGTCAAGTAAGCTATATAGCCAGCAGGGGACTAAAAACTCTTGTCTCTGCATGGCGCAAAGCAGGAGATGCAGGTGGTAATCTTGTGTTATCTGGCATGACCAAACGCGTGTCCCAGGTATTTGAAACTGTAGGATTCTCGCATATCTTTGATAACTATCTAACCGGGGAAGATGCTATAGTTGCATACCTCGGAACCAAGAGATAAATGCCATTTGGGATACACAACAGTCAGGGTCTCACTGCTGATGAGGGTAATGTCTACATGAAGTCCTCAATACAGATTGTTGGCCCCTGGGTCTACATTATTGCGCTTTTTTTGATCATGGGAACAGCGACCCTATTAGCACGACATCGCCCCATCCGGCGGCGTTTCCCAGCTCGTCCAGAGAGCGTCCGAACTATCGCCGCTCTGACCAGCGATCTTGCACGCGAGGCACATTTGAGCGACCAGGCCATTCATGATTGCCGACTTGCGCTTGACGAGGCGTGTACTAATATCATCCGCCATGCGTACAGCAACGATTCACGAGGCGAGATCGAAATCACAATTGAAATCCACCCTGGTTGGTGCTCCATCCATCTTACAGACTTCGGAGCCTCGTATTTTCCGGAGACAATTCCCCTCCCACAACGCGGAGCGCCCCTGGATGAGACTCAACCCGGGGGGCTGGGCCTATATCTAATGCGTCAAGTCATGGACGAGGTACAATACACCCCCGGCGCTACCAGCAATACCCTTGTAATGGTCAAACGAGAGTACGCATCCACGACTTGAACTGTGCTAACCCCTTACCACTGCCCTCTGATTGGGGCTACAGATGCAGGAAGTTTTTGTGCTAGCGCAACCCATCGTAGCGATAACCTTTTCTATTCTTGCTATGATCGCGATTGCTTTGCTTGGCTATTGGTTGGGCGGTCTCCGCACACGTAAGATTACTCATGAAATCACCAACCTGAATGAAATTGGCCGACAGCTTCTCCGGTCTCAGTTAAGCGTAGACGGCCTTTGCGAGGTTATCTACTGGCACGCAGGCCAGATTGTCCCGGCAAATATCTTTCAGTTGGGCCTCTTCGATGAAACCACCTATGTGGTGAAGGTCTGGGTGCGAGATTCCGAACGAATCCCAGCAATTAAGTTCGCTGATGGAGGGTCAAAAGGAATTATTGGCTGGGTTCGAGAAACCGGCAAATCACTTTTAGTTCGCGATTTTGAAGCCGAACGCGACACTCTGCCTGCATTCCCAGAACACGAACAGGAAGCACCGCCTCGGTCAGGTCTATTTGTTCCTCTCATCGCTGGCAGCACTACCATCGGGGTCATTGCGGTTCAAAGTCGCCAGCCAAACCGATTCAACGAAGAGCATGTTCGGCTCTTAACGGCGCTAGCGAATCAAGCAGCCTGGGCGATTCGCAATGCGCAGTTGTACGAGCACGCAAGCCTTCGGGCGGAGCAACTACAGCTAATCGGTGAGGTTGGGGCACAGATATCTTCTTCTCAGCCTCTCCCAGATCTCTTCCGCCAAACAGTAACGCTGATCCAGCAAACATTTGGCTACTATTGTGTAAGCATTTTCACTCTTGCCGAAGAGACTCTTACGATTGCAGCAACCACAAGCCCGGCGTTCGAGGAGCTAGATCCAAGAATTAAGGTGGGACAGGGCATGACTGGCTGGGCGGTAGAGC
>JAHEME010000247.1 GCA_024643825.1 Chloroflexota bacterium
AATCGTGGAACTCCGAGACGTAATTCAAGAGAAGCTCCTGCTTGCGCTCGAAGCGTTCCGCCAGCGTATCGAGCTTGTGATACGCGTGCGCCCGCTGAAGGAACTCAACGCGCGTGGCGTAGGGTGTGATGTCTTCCTGATATTGCACCAGATCGCCCAGCGCGCCCTGCAGCGCGGCGATCATGCGGCGGCGGTGGGGCGATGGTTCAGAGGCAAGGGCGTCTAGCTGTTGAAGGTAGGCCCGCAGAATCGCGTTCTGCAAATAGACCCATTCCATGAGCACCCCGTAGTGCATATAAAAGTAGGTGACCGCCGTTTCCTTATCGGTCAGGCGGAGCTTGCGTTTGTTGTAGGCGATGGCTTCCACCAGCCGCCCGTTGAACAGCATTAGCTCGCTGCTGCCCAGCAGATACAGGGCCATCTCCGCATCGGTGCTGAGGTTATCGGCGAGTTCGCGTTCGATGAGCCAGCCCGCACGGTTGCGGTAATCGGTATCCAGCGAGCCGATGCCCCGGAGTTCGGGGGCGTGCTGCATGGCAAAGGCGGCGAAGTCATCGCCGGGGGCGGGGTCGGTATCGACGAGCACAATGCTGGTTGATCCGGTGGGGCGCGGCGGCAGGAATTCGACCACCTGATCGCGGCGGCGGGCGCGTTTGCGGATCGGGGGCAGGCCCAGCCGCGCGGCGATCACGCCCTGGGAGAGATCGCGCAGGCGGGCGGCCATCAGCCAGCGGCCCGGATTCACCGGGGTGACAAGCGTCACGGGCCACTCATTTGCGCCATCGGGGAGCACCTCGCGCCAGGCATCGTCGATGCTGAGAAGCTCCCAGTTGAAGCCCATGCGCACCCGTTCGATGGCTTGATCGGGCGTGAAGCCGGGGAGGTTGTACAGGGTGACGTGGTACTGCATGATGCCGACCCCGGCGCGATGCAGCAGGAGCATCGGGGTGACGGTGATCCATGAACTGTTGTAATCCGCGTCGAGGCCCGCGTCTTTGAGCTGACGCTCGGTGAGGCTATCGGGCGAACGGCGGTATTTATCGAGGGTGGGGCGCAGGTTGGCGACCTCGAAGGGCGTGAACTGGACGCGCAGCAGGTTCGGGTAGCCGATCCCGGCCACCCCGCGTGAGACGCGCTCGATCACGCGCAGGACTTCTGGCTGGGTGTGCTGCGGCTCGATGCGGGAGTCGGACTCCCAGCAGGGGAGGGCGCGCAGCCTACCGGCGCTCCTGTCGAGGAAATCGCGCGCTGCATTGGGTACGACAAACGTATCGCGCCAGATCAGGCGCATCTGGCGCACGCGGAGTTCAGGGGATGGGGAGTCGGTCATGTGGCGATCCGATTCGAGGATGGCGAAGTACGAACCACGCGCAGTGTAGCATGGATTGGCATGGTGGGAAAATCAAGACCTCCTGCTAATCTACTACTCGCATGAGGGTAAGTTCAGCCAGGATACTACGGGATGCTGTACGAGGTCAACTCTATAGTCCGGGTCGATCCATCCGTCAGGGTCGATACAGCTTTCACCATGCCCACCCCGGACGCGTACCACGCTGTGGAGGTTGTGTTCGAGGTCGAAGGAGCGTCCACGCCACTTATCGTGATCTGCGTATTGGTCTGGCAATCCACTTTCACCGCGTCGAATGTGCCTGCGGGTACGGTGACAGATTCCGTGCCACCAGCGGTACAGTTGTACGTGGTCTCGTTCCTGGAGGCAGCATCCTGTCCATTGATCGTTTGTGTGCCTTCGATGATATAGTGCTGCGACCAGGTAGCCCCGGCAGGGATCCCTGCCGGGAAGGTAACGCCCTCCATCACGGTGGTATGGAAGTCCGCGCTGATGCCAGCGAATTGCGCGTTGGCGGTCGTACCCGAACTGCCGCCAGAGTCCAATGCGGTCAGTGACCCGGCATCACACTTCCATTGGCCCACGCGGGAGGTGCCACTGTCATACAAATCCTGATCGGTAAAGCCATCGGCGGTTACGGCGGTGATGGATCGGGTGAAGTTGCCCAGTGCGGCACTATCCAGTGAGTATATCCACGAAGCTCCAGCCACCACAGGATACAGCGGATCCTCGCATGCTGCGCCTGACCCACCACCCGATGCGCCCGTATCAGCAGGGGCGGCAGTGGGGGGTTGTGGTTGGGAATCGCCTCCGCAACCGAGCGTCTGCGTCTGCGTACTAAGGGATGTCAGGTATATCCTTCTTTCTACGGGAGGTTTTTCACGCATGAAGCACAAGCGCATCACCCTGTTGATTCTCGTCGCCCTGAGTCTGGTGCTGCTCACCGGATGTCTTCCCGGTGACGGTACGAACACCGCCGCCAACCCCGCCGGATTCCTGTGGGGCATCTGGCACGGCTGGACGGCTCCGATCTCGCTGATTCTCGGCCTGCTGGTCGATGCCCACTACCGCATTTATGAGGTGTATAACAAGGGGTGGTGGTACGACCTGGGGTATTACATGGCGATCATCAGTGGATTCGGTGGGCTTTCGTTATTCCGGGGTCGCCGCCGGGGTGCGGATTGATCGGATGAAGATCGGGGGGATTGCGTGCTGATCCCCACCGGGCAACGTGTCGTAGAATGAGTGGGGGGTGCGTTTGGTCAGGTTGAGGTGATCTGTTACACTGGTCATTATTACGAACGTATGCAAGGGTGGAGAACTCTGTGAATAAGCTCAATCTCTTTTTCGCCGCGTCGATGGTCAGCCTGTTCTTGCTGGCTGCCTGTGGATCAAAGGCTGAAGTACCTGGAGTACCTGAAGCACCCGCTGAGTCTGAGTATGTCAGCGCGTTGCAACCACTCAACAACCCCGACCTTCTGACCCTGCCCGCTGCTGATGGGCGCACGGCCTGCGGCGTATTTGATCTGGCTACAGGCAACCCTCCGACGGGATGGGGGCTCAAGACGGCAGCCCTCGCAAGTTGGCCCGCCTGTGCGAGCCACTCGCCTAACCTGGAAGTTCTATGCTTAAACGGGGATGCGCAGTGGGTCAGCCCTACCATTGATGACCTGACCGTCAGTGCGGATGGCAGTCAACTTTCGTGGACGAGTCAGCAGGACGGCATTTGCGGGTTGTTTGCGACGAACTAACACCTACCTTTGTAGGCCGCCCTTCTTCCGCATGGATTGTTTCTGCGGTATGGGTTCACACACCGACATTTGTTGAGTTGCTACCTCACCCCCGGCCCCTCTCCGTACCGGAGAGGGGTGAAAATCAGCCTCAATTCGTTTGTGGATTCTCAAATCTATCGGAGTCTGAAATGGGCTGAGAGAGGGGAGAAACGTACCCTCTCTCCTGAGTGCAACCTGTCGTTTACGAATCCAACCCAGGCCAGCGAGCGAGCAGCGCCACGATCAGAATCCCCACACTGATCAGGATGCCGATTCCGCCCTTATCCGGCAGCCTCTGAAACTGTCCATCCCAGAACAGCACATACAGCACGGCAGAGAGAGCCGCCGCCCCAATCACGAGAGGCCGCCACCAGGTCAGCTTCACGAGCAGGCCCGCGCCGCCAGCGGCAAGGCCCAGGGCAGCCAGCACGAGGGCCGTGCTCGCGAGGCTGCGTGTCGCCACATCACCGAGGGGGCGGGTGAACATCCAGGAACCATCCGGCCAGAGCATCCCCGGTACAAGCTCGAAGAGTCGCTGGCTTTGCCCAGCATACAGCAAATGAACCAAACCGTGCAGCACGACGAACGCGCCAAAAATGAATCGCAGCATCGAGTACTCTCCTTTCAAAAAGAGGGGCGAGCAACGGTGGGAGTGGAATGTGCCTGAGAGGAACCTACGAAATTCTACATCGCTGACGGGCGTCTCCGAGGTGACGTTGTGGCGCAGCGGGTGAGTGAGCGCGTCACAGGAGAATCCAGCCATCACCTTACCCGAAAAATGGCTGCCGCGTTTATGACAAAGATCATAACGGAGGAGATGAAATTCCTCTGATCTGCCCGCACGATAGGGCATCCTTGTCCCGAAGCACCCCCACAGTTATACTGACTGCGAAAACCATCTCGGTTTCATCATGCATCGTCAAGGAACAACTCACTATGTCTCAACCACTGGCTTTTCAGACCCAGCTAGATACCTCGTACGAGGATGCTATCGAACGAGTCACCGCCGCCCTGAA
The DNA here is from genome assembly GCA_024643825.1 of Chloroflexota bacterium. Lineage (GTDB taxonomy): Bacteria > Chloroflexota > Anaerolineae > Aggregatilineales > UBA3940 > JAHEME01. The sequence continues at coordinate 4,137 of JAHEME010000247.1, forward strand.
AACGGAGGGCTTCGGCGTGCTGACTCGGATCGATATTCGGGCCACGATGAAGGAGAAGATCGACGAAGACTTCCGCCCGTACGTGATTCTGGGAGCGTGCAATCCGCGCTTCGCGCATCGCGCGCTCACCAACGAGCCGCTGGTCGGCGTGCTGCTCCCGTGCAACGTGACCGTCGAGGAACACGAAGGCGGCGCACTGGTCAGCATTGTGAACCCGGATGCGATGTTCACTTCGCCCGTGCTGCAAGAAAATTCGGCAGTGTGCGAAGTCGCTTCCGAAGCTCGCGCCGCGCTGGAACGGGTGATCAAGTCTCTGTAACAACCGACCAACCGCAGGATCGGGGAGGCGAGGATGAATCAAGACGCACCTGTCAGCAAAGGGTTGATGGTCTTTGGCGCGGTGTTGGGGCTGGTCGGCCTGATGGCGATTGGAAAGGGACTTCTTCAGGACGAAAGCCGTCTGGATCAGCCGCGCATCCTGTTCCTTATGGTTGGGCTGATCCTGATCGTGCTTGGGTTATGGCTGGGGCAGGCGTATCGGCTGCTCACCGCCCGCTACGAATGGGCAAGGCTCGTCGACTGGGGCGCAACCGGCGGGGGTCTCTTCGCCCTGATGTCAGGAATCCTGATCATTGGAATGTCTGTGACCGTGCCTGCTGACGAGATCAACGCGCCGCGCTGGGTGGCGGCGCTCTTCGGGGGAGTCTTCGCAGCAGCGGGCCTGCTGATCATCAAACAATACGCCCTGGATCAGGGCATCCCGGATGTCAACGACATCACGCAATCGGTGCTGCTGACGATCCTGCTGACCTGCTTCGGCGTGGGTGTCACGTGGATCTCCATTGGCCCCGGTGAGCGCAACTTTACTACCAGCATCTCGATCCCATTCCTCACGGCGGTGCTGCCGTCTTCCGCAGGGAATGACCTCATCGGGCGGGTGCTGTTCTTCCTGCCTGCGGTCATCCTCGATGTGCTGGCGGTGTTCGGCTGGATCAAGGTGGCGCAGAACGTCCGCCAGCCACCTGAGGAATGATCAACCCGGTGACCGATAAGTTCCGTCTCCCGGATCGCCCTGGCTGCGAGGTGCTGCGCTGTAGGCCGAGTGATGAGTGATGCGCTAAAAATTGCTTTCCCCTACAACAGCCTATGAGCTACTCTCCGCGAGAGGGTCACACGAGCGATCCTGTATGTAACTGGCGAAGAATCGAATTCATCATCTCGTGGTAGAATTATAGGAACATTCGAAACGAGAGATTGTGCGATGGACGCTAACCAGTTAGACCAACCGATTACCCAATTGACCTA
>JAHEME010000248.1 GCA_024643825.1 Chloroflexota bacterium
GGTATCGGCCTGCCACTGGGCGCGCAGCATCGCCAGCGACTCGACCGCATTCTCCGCCGCCAACTGGACGAGTTCGCGCTTCTGCCCGCGCCGGGGGACTTTCAGGACCACCTTGTTTCCCCGCCTGCTCTGAAGCCACTGCTCGATGACCTGTGCTTCTTCGACTTCGTGGGGGAGCAGGACTTCCGGCGGGATGTCGGTGGCGCGGTCGTAGAACTGCTTGACGAAATCGCCCATGATCACGTCGGCATCTTCGTCGGCAGTGCCTTCAAGAACGAAGAACTCGCGCCCGATGATCTTGCCGTGACGGATGAAGAAAATCTGGACACAGGCATCGGTATCTTCGCGGGCAAAGGCGATGACATCCTGGTTCACATCGAGGGTGGAGACGACCTTCTGGCGCTGGACGACCTGCTCGACGGCGGCGATCTGATCACGGAGACGGGCGGCTTCCTCGAAGCGGAGGTCATCGGAGGCGCGCTGCATCCGGTCTCGCATATCGACGAGGATGTGATCGGAGCGACCCTGAAGGAACTCCATGAAGCTGGTGATCATGGCGCGGTAGCCCTCCTGATTCACCGCACCGATGCATGGCCCGTTGCACAGTTTGATGTCGTAGTACAGGCAGGCGCGCTCGTCGTGCCCGGTGATGGTGCGATCACAGGTGAGGTAGGGGAAGGCGCGGCGCAGGACATCAAGAGTCTGATAGACGGCGGCGGCGCTGGTGTAAGGCCCGAAGTAGCGCGATCCATCCTTGCTGATGCGGCGGGTCACGGTCACTTTGGGGAAGGCTTCGGCCCAGGTCACTTTGATGTAGGGGTAGCGTTTGTCATCCTTGAGACGCACGTTGTAATGCGGCTGGTGGGCCTTGATCAGGTTGATCTCGGTGAGCAGGGCTTCCAGCTCGGAATCGACGACGATGATCTCGATGTCGGCGATGTTCTCGACAAGACGGGCGGTCTTATCGTAGTAGGGACCATCGAGGTTGCGGCGCTGGAAGTACGAGCGCACCCGGTTGCGAAGATTCACCGCCTTGCCCACGTAGATCACTGTGCCCTGTGCGTCCTTCATCAGGTAGACGCCGGGGCGCGTAGGCAGATGCTTGAGAATCTCTTTGATGTGCGGGGCGATCTCTGCGGGCATGGGCGGTTCTAGATCACAAACCAGGCGTTGCTGCCGTTGATGGTCAGGGTGGGGTTGTGCACGGATTCGCCGTCATCGGCGGTGATGGTCAGGCCCATCGCGGTGAGCTGCCCGTGCCAGTTCTGCCATGCGGAATCATCACCCGCTTTGAAGGCGGCGGCGGCCTGATCGAACCAGGGCGCGAAGTTGCCCCAGTCGTCACCCTGCGCGAAGTCAGCATAGTACCACTCGCTATCCGAGCCAGTGGGTGAGAGCGTGCCGATCCACGCTTCGCCTACATAGACCTGCCAGACTTTATCCAGAACGGCCACGGCGCGGCATCCCCCCAGTTCTGTGAATTCTGGGGGGATTGTATCTTACCCGTTCTCAATCGAACAAGGCGATCAGGCAGCGCCGCCCTTGCCAGACTTCGATGGGGTTTGGGCGGCGGTTTTCGCTTTGGCTTTGGCCTTCGGCTTCGTTGGCGCGGACTTCTTCGCGGCGGGTGGTTTCCCGTTGGTGGATGCGGTTGGCTTCGCCTTCCCATTGCCGCCAACGACCTTGAGGCCGTTGCCTGCGATGTGCTCCAATTCGGTGAGGAAGTGATCTACTTCCTGGATGGTGTTGTAATGGGCGGCTCCGACCCGGATCATCCCGCCATGATCTTCGCGGCCCAGCTTCTGCATGACTTCGAGGGCGTAGTAGTTGCCATCCCAGACATAGATATGTTTCTTGCCAAGCTCTGCCGCAACCTGTGCGGGCGACTTGCCCTTGACGGTAAAGATCACGGTGGGAACGCGATCTTCGAGTTCGTCGAGGTTGGTGATGCCGCTGATGGATACAGTGGGGATCGCTGCCAGCCCAGTGAGCAAGCGCGCACTGAGGGATTTCTCGTATTCGCGGATGGCGGTCATCGCCAGCTTGAGGGTGCGGCGGCGACCGCGATAGCCCTTCACCGCCTTGCTGAAGGGCTGCCCGTAGGTCTCGCCGATCCAGTCAAAGTGAGCGATGGCGGCCTCAATTCCAGCGATCCCTTCGTGGTTCTTGGTCCCGGTCTCCCATGATTCGGGGGAGGCGGCGGGAGAAGGGCGCACCTTGTAGACGGGCAGGTTGGTGAGGTGTTCTGACTTGCCGTAGAGTATCCCGGCATGGGGGCCAAAAAACTTGTACGAGGAGCATACAAGGAAATCGGCGTCAAGCTCCTGGACATTGATAGGGCCGTGAGGCGCGTACTGTACGGCATCGATGTAGGCCATCGCCCCAACGGAATGGGCCATCTCGACGATGCGTTTGACATCGTTGATGGTTCCGAGGGCGTTCGACGCATAGCCAGCCGCGATCAACCTGGTTTTCGGCGTGATGAGCTTCTGCATGCCTTCCAGATCGAGGCGGCCCGTCGCCGGGTCGAACTCGGCCCAGCGCACTTTGAGCCCATGATCGCGCGCGATGAGCAGCCAGGGGGCGATATTGGCATCGTGATCCATGTGAGTCACGATGATCTGATCGCCGCGCGTGAGGGTTTTGCCGATGGCGCGGCTGGCGGCGAAGGTCAGCGAGGTCATGTTTGCGCCGAATACGATGCTGTTCGCCGATGGCGCGTTGAGGAAATCGGCCATCGCGGTTCGCGCAGAATCGATGACTTTATCGGTTTGATGGCTGGTATGGAATTCCCCGTGCTGGTTGCTATTGGCATGGAGATAGTAGTCGCGGATGGCATCGATTACGCCCCCGGTCACCTGTGTACCGCCGGGGTTATCAAAAAAGGCGGGCAACACCCCTCCGACCTTCTCTTTGAGGGAGGGGAAGCGCCGACGGACAGCGGTAAGGTTCAAGATGGTTTCAGATTTACTGGAAGTCTTTTTCTGCTTTGCAGCCATTCTACATTCTCCTGAGGACACACAATTGGGTGCCAACTGCCTCTATTGTAGATGGGCGTTGACAAACCTCTAAGCCGCATGGTTAGGAAGTGGTTTCTATTGAGTCAGACAAGGGCGCATGGAGTACGTTAACGACACATTCACTGCAAAGCCGCAAAGGGCGCGAAGGAAAAGAAAAAAGATTGAACCGCGCAGAGCGCAGAGAAGAGCAGAACTATCTGTGATGCGTGATTGATCGAGAAGAAGAGACTTGACATCCCTAATATTTGAGAGTATTCTATCATTGTAACTATTTCAAATGATGGAGATAAGTAGAATGACTGAAGAATTTCAACCAGAAGAGGAATTCACGATCTCCGATCTGGAGACGCTGAAAGTGATGACTGATCCGCTGCGATTACAGATTATGGAAATCATGATGGAACAGCCGGTCACGGTGAAACAACTGGCAGCGCGGCTGGAGATGGAGCCTACCAAGCTGTACTACCATGTGAATTTGCTTGAAAAGCACGGGCTGATTGTGATAGTGAAGACTCAGGTTGTCTCTGGAATCATCGAAAAACACTATCAAGCAGCGGCGGGTTCGTTTCATGTTGACCGCAACTTACTGAGTCCTGAGAGCGGCGAGGACAGCGCACTGGCGATCATCGACACAATTCTGGGACCCGTACCAGGAGAAATCCGAGATGGACTGCGGAAGGGGATGATCAGCCTCTCGGAGGATGCACAGGCGCGCCATAAGCTCAAGCTAAGGCGGGCGAAGTTCACTCTCCAAGATGAGGATGCGGAGGCTTTCTATGAACAGATTACCGCTCTTATCGATGAATTTGCCAGTAAAGACAAAAGCAACTACATGACACCGGATAGACAGGCATACTCGCTTACGCTCGCCATCTACCCCGTCGAAGTAGGTCTCGGCGGGGAACCACAGGAGGAGGCTCCCCATGACTAGCACACAAACCCCTGATGCAGCCCCAACCGGAATGAAAACGTTTCTCACGATCTGGATCGGTCAACTGGTTTCGGTGATTGGCTCCAACCTGTCACGGTTTGCCCTCGGCGTATGGATCTTTGAACAAACAGGAAAGGCGACTCCGTTCGCACTCGCCGCGCTCGCCGGGTCTTTGCCAGCAGTCCTACTGGGCCCAATCGCGGGGGCGCTGGTGGATCGGTGGAATCGGCGGCTGGTGATGATCGCAGCCGACACGGGGGCGGCCCTGGCGACCGTCTCCGCAGTTATGCTACTGCTCACCGGACGTCTGGAAATCTGGCATGTGTACGTGATTGCGCTGATCGGTTCGATCTTCAGCGCGTTTCAGGAACCGGCTTACATGGCTTCGGTCACGCTGCTGGTTCCGAAGAAAGACCTGGGACGCGCCAGCGGTATGATGCAGGCTGGAGATGCGGTCGGGCAACTGATCGCGCCCCTGCTGGCAGGGTTACTGTATGTTGCGCTGGGGCTGGTTCCGATCTTTGTGATCGACTTCGTGACCTTCCTGTTTGCGGTGGGGGCGCTGATCCTCGTCCACATCCCCCAGCCAGAAAAGTCGGGAGAAGCAACAGAGATGCGCGGCGCACTCTTTGGAGAGGTGCTATACGGCTGGCGCTATCTGGTAGCACGAGCCGGGTTAATCAGCATGCTGATCTACTTCGCGCTGGTGAACTTCTTTGCCAACCTCTCCGCTGTGCTTTCTGCGCCGCTGATCCTTTCGTTTGCCAATGCGGATGGGCTGGGGATCGTACAGACGGTAGGCGGTTTTGCGATGCTGGCGGGAAGCATCGTGATGGGAATGTGGGGCGGGCCGCGCCGCCGCATTCTGGGGGTGTATGGGTTCATCGCGCTAATGGGAGTCGGGTTGATGGTCACGGGGCTTCGTCCAAGCGTCCCCATCATTGCTGCCGGGTTCTTCGTGATGATGTTCGCCATGCCCCTGGCGGCTGGCAGCAGTCAGGCTCTATGGCAGAGCAAGGTTGATCCGGCGGTGCAGGGGCGGGTGTTCGCCACGAGATCGATGATCTCGCGCTCGATCATGCCGCTGGCATTTCTGCTGGCTGGCCCGCTGGCTGACCGGGTGTTCGAGCCGCTGATGAGTGCAGAAAATGCGATCACAAATTCGGCGATTGGGTCTGTGCTGGGAATGGGAGCAGGGCGCGGCGTGGGTCTGATATTTGTGATTTCGGGCATGTTTCTGCTGCTGGCTACTGCGGCGGCTTACGCGTATCCCCGGCTGCGGCTGGTGGAGGATGAACTGCCGGATGCGATTCCCGATGTACCCGTGGATGTGCCTGCGCAGGCGCAGGAGGAGACTCTTTCGGGTGCTCCGGTGGTGGCCTAATTGCCTTCATCTCCTGGCAACCTCTCCCTGTGATGCTGCCTATGGAGAAGTTGCTAGGAGAACATAATCTCAGAACAATACCTTGAAGTGCA
>JAHEME010000249.1:0-4192 GCA_024643825.1 Chloroflexota bacterium
GATACACCCACACCACATCGTCATGCAGTAGATCGACATCCCACACCACCAGCGTCCCGGCTGCGAAGTAGTCCGCCCGCTTCTGCGCGATCTCCCGTTCCGCGCGTGGGCCGTAGTCGTTCTTGCTGCGAACTTCTACCGCGAAAACCGGAGCGCCATCATAGAAGTCTATGCCAGGATTGGATCCCGTCCAGTAGGCAGCATCGGGACTAAATGACTCCCGGTTTGGCAGGCTGACAACGAAGCCTGCATTATCGCTGACCGCCCAGCCAGAATGGTGCTTTCTCGCATGCTCCCGCAGTGAAGCAAAGATTTCACTGGCGGCGTAGCTTGGCAATCCGCCTGTTGGACTCATGTACACGATCTCCCCGTTGACGATCTCCGCTTTGCCCTGGATGCTCGCCAGTTCTTCGATCAGCGTTTTCTCTCGTGATGCCATCGTGAACTCCCTTCTACCAGTCCCTGCCGCGCGGTGGCTCCGATCCCCGGCTGCTGCTGCCACCCGTTGATCCCGATCCGCCCCCGCCCCCGCGCAAAACGCGCCGTGCGCGCGCCACATCCGCTTCGTACTTCAACAGCACGGTGAGCGTGTTTTCCAGCACATCGCGGTCCAGCGATTTGGCGTTGAGCGTCACCAGCGCGCGCGCCCAGTCGAGCGTCTCGCTGACGCTCGGATTCTTCTTCAGGTCCATCTTGCGCAGACTTTGCACCGCTTCGACGGCCTGACGCGCCAGTTCCGGTTCCAGATCGGGGACGCGGATTTGCACGATGCGGAGTTCTTCGGCGACTGCCGGGTAGTCGATGTAGATGTACAGGCATCGACGTTTGAGCGCTTCGCTGAGTTCGCGGGTGTTGTTGCTGGTCAGGAACACGGTCGGCTGCTGCTTCGCCTTGATCGTCCCGATCTCCGGGATGCTCACCTGAAAGTCGCTCAGGACTTCCAGCAGGAAGGCTTCGAATTCGGCATCGGCGCGGTCGATCTCGTCGATCAGCAGGACGGTGGGGCGGTCGCTGGAGATCGCCTTGAGCAGCGGACGCTCCAGTAAGAAGCGCGTCGAGAAGAACACATCTTCTTCATCGGCCAAACGGTCTGCCGCTTCGGTGAGGGAGGCGGCATCCGAGAGGAGGTCGCCGAGCTTATCGCGCAGTAGCTGCGTATACAGCATTTGCTTGGCGTATTCCCACTCGTAGAGCGCCTTGCTCTCGTCGAGTCCTTCGTAGCATTGGAGGCGCACCAGATCGTAGTGGGTGGCCTGCGCGACGGCCTTCGCCAGTTCGGTTTTGCCGACCCCCGCCGGGCCTTCCAGCAGAAGGGGCTTGCCGAGCTTTTCCGCCAGATAAACCACGGTGGCGATCTCGTCGCTGGCGATGTATTGCTCTGCCTCCAGGCAGTCCTTGACCGTTTCTACCGATTCAAACATGGGGTTCTCCACAGGGTTCCCTGATACTGACTTTAGTGTACCTGCGCAGCGAAGTCGGGACAACCGGGGGGGGCGTATGTATTCGGGTTGTGTAGGCCGGGAAGTATGACTCTATGTAGCCATGAATGATGGTAATCAGATGGCAGAGCACGAACAGGTTTGGAGATTCTTAGGCTTTTCCAGAAATAAAGTTCTCCGGTTTCGACTTGCGAAGGAAAAGCCTTTAGCCATTCCAGAATGAAGAGGGAATGGAAAATTGGGGGATCATTTTTCTGGAATGGCCTTAGTCGTAGCCGCTTTCTGCAGCTCGCCTTAATGCAAGGAACGACTCCTTTAACGATTGGCGTACTGCACTATCTGGTTCAGACAGGAGAAGTTCTTGATAAGCATCAAGGAAAGCGAGCCGAATTCGGTAGAAGAGGTGTAGGAAATACCTCAGAAATCCTAGACAGTCGAGGATCACGAACTCTGTCCCAACCTCGCGGTACATGCTTGAGGCATAGCCAGCTACTTCTTCATCAATCGGTTCTGTCGTGATAAAAATATAGTTCTCAACTCTGCTGCCAGAGTGGGCTACCTTCCCAACTGCACGATCAACATCCTCGCGGGTGATCACTTTCATCTTCATTTCGTAACTTGTGATCACAGATTCGTCATCAACGAGAGTCACTTCAAGATCGCCATGCGAGCCAGTTTGTGAATCTGCGGCATTGTGCGCATGAAGGGGTAGCACACGTTCTCCGAGATTTTTCGAGGCTGCAACATAGGCAGCCGCGACCACAAGAACAGGCAGGCGCGAAGCGCGTGGCGAGCTAAGGTGCTGTTGAATTAAAGTTACGATGTCCTCAGCGGATAGGATGCTGGTGTCCTTTTGAGGAAGGTCTTTTAATAGGGCTGATAACCGATCTTCCTGTTCCTGCTGTTGAAGTAAGAGTTCGCGGATGATTTCTTTGAGTACCCCGTCAGCAGCGAGCCTTCCTTGTTCAATATCGTTCAGAACCCGGAGTGTTGCTGAATAGAGCGGCTTATCTCCAGAACGGCCTCCAAGGTCAACATCAGAATAGAGAGGGACGTTCTTCGTGCGAAATGCAGGAGTCAGAAATGCGGTGGTCACACGGACGGGAAGTTCGTGTGACAGCACAAACGGTTCGACGTATTGTTCATCATAGGTTCTGCCAGAGTAGGTCTTTCCTGCAAAGTCGTGATCCTGAATCTCTGTGTAGGGTGCGCGAATATCAATCGATGGGGTATCGATCTTTGCGAGACAGGCTGCCATCAGAAATCGAATTGGGGCGCGGTTGTGTAATTGGCGACATAGATAGACGATTGTCTGATGATCGGGTTGTTTCAGAAAAGGCCGCGTGATTTGTCGACGGGCTGACTCATAAGACACATCCAATATCTCAGCCGGAGACGAGTCATTCATCCTGAGTCTCCGCAAACAGCGGCAAGGTTTCTGCTGGAACAGAGGTGTCCAATGTCTTGTCTAATAGGATTCCAGGGTGGTAGTTCGTCCACAGAATCTCCTGCCGTAGGCTTTTTACAGAGTGAGCCATTTTTGCAGGCGCTTCAATTGCATACCAATCTGCAAATAGCTTATCCATCAGCGGACTGTGATAGCTGGATAATGCTACAAGCCCCTTAACAGAGTGAAGAACGGATGCAAGCTCACGGTGATCGTCATCTGTCATTTCAAACCCATAGGCCCTGCTATCCCCGCGTGAATCATGAGGGTAAGGGGGGTCGCAGTAGAATAGTGTTTCAGCGCTGTCGTACCGTCGGATGACTTCGATAGCGGGGGCATTTTCAATCTGCACCCGCAGCAACCGTTGAGCGATCTCTGGCAAACCTTCCACGCTCCCAAGCCACCGCGAAACAGCGCCAGCCATTCCAGCCCTGCTGGTCAATCGACAGTGGGCCCATCGTCCAGAACTGGCGGTCTGTGCCAGTCCTGTTCGCACCTGTCGGGCCCGTACAAAAAAGCGACGCGCGCGCTCAAGAGATGAAATATCCTCAAGAGGCGCTGCTATGGCCTTCTCGAATTCCTCACGGGAGAATGGCGTAAGTCCAATCGACCGAATCAACTCATTAGGTTGATCTCGTAACACCTGGAAAAAGTTGACAATCTCACCATCTACGTCATTAAGCGTCTCCACCGGGGCTGGCTCACGATTAACAAGTACCGCTGCGGAGCCAGCAAATGGCTCACAGTAGTGTGTTGTCATAGGTAACAGTGGCAGAAGCCAATCAAGATGGCTGTACTTCCCACCATACCAGCCAAAGGCAATCTTTTTCCCCATACGAGGCGGCTCTTTTCAAACATAGAATTGTCGACTCCCCAAAGCTACCACAAATCAACAGGGGAAGCCACTCCGCCCCAGGGAGGTAGTAGCTCACGGACACTATGGCTTTTCCAGAAATAAAACTCTCCATCTTTAACTTTCGAGGGAAAAGCCTTTCGCCATTCCAGAATGAAAAGGGGATGGAAAAGCGGAGATCTATTTTTCTGGAATGGCCTATTTCTTATCCCGCTACAGCAAGTGATCGGGCGGAATATATTTCTGAAGCAATTAATAATGGTCTTCATAATGCTATTTTGAACCTAAAACTATATCCGCGATGGATTGATCAAATGATCAATAGACATTTTTCCCCACTTGTTGTATCATTAGTTACGAACATACGTTCCATTCGTGTCAAGACTAACTTCGAATGCCTCCCCCTTGCAAGGGGGAGGTGGCGCGAAGCGCCGGAGGGGGTCTTGGCGAATG
>JAHEME010000249.1:4216-5427 GCA_024643825.1 Chloroflexota bacterium
CCTCACGGGTGTGTGGCGGGGAAACCCATCGGTGCGGGCGCTGCGGCTAACGACCCTGTGCGGTTCGCGTGCGGTTAAGAATCCCACCCTACGGCATACGGCACGGCCAGGAGGCAAACCTAAAGAGGTACAGATCGCTGAGGATGTTGTTGGTGCATGAATCTATCCAACACAGGTGAATCGTAGGGGCATGGCGTGCCATGCCCAGAGGGGAATAGGGCACAGCCCATTTCCCTACACATCGCACCGACGTTGATGGTTCTCGCACCTTCCATCCCAGCCACCGGAATCCCGAAGGCGCAGATGTAGTTCTGCGCACCGACCTAAGACACTCCCGGCATCGGAACATGAGCGGGTCGCAGTAGCAGGCGTGCAGTTTTGCGGAGCAAAATCTGCCGTAAGCGAAGGCCAGCGGCCTTCGCGACCATGTTGTCGTGGATAGGGTCAAAGTCGGGATCGCGCACTGTCCGTAGTGTCCGAGAGAGAGCACAATCTGGCATACCGCTGTGTCAGATTGAAGTTTGCGGTAGCAAACTTCGGTAAGCAAGGGCCATAGGCCCATGCGACTGTGTGTTCGCGCAACAGAAGGTGCTAGTCTGCGATAGCCGTTGCACCTCTGTTCTCCCTGTACCCGCACGGAGCATCCGTGCCCACGTCGCAGACCCAACAAACTGAATAGCAGACCGTGCTCATAGCCACGAGCACATCCCAATAGGCCCAAATCCGCAACCCGAAGTATAATCGCCCCTAGCAACGCACGCACTCAAGGGGCTGGTATGGTAGACGAGCTAATCGGCAAGAAGCTGGGCCAGTACGAAATCACGGGGTACATCGCACGCGGCGGCATGGCCGTCGTCTACAAGGCGCGGCAGGCGAGCATTGGGCGGTCGGTGGCCGTCAAGGTCATCAACGCCGAGTTTGCCCGCGACCCAACCCTGATGCAGCGCTTCCAGCGCGAAGTCCAGTTGATTGTCCGGCTGGAACATCCCCGCATCCTGCCCGTATATGACTACGGCGAGATCGACGGGAGGCCCTTCATCGTGATGGCCTACCTCGCGGGTGGGTCGGTCAGCGACCTGATCGCCGGGTCGGAGTTCCTGCCACTGGAACGGGTGTCGCGGGTGATGGATCAGGTCAGCGAGGGGTTGAACCACGCGCACCACGAAGGCGTGATCCACCGCGACCTGAAGCCGTCGAACATCCTGCTGGAT
>JAHEME010000250.1:0-1051 GCA_024643825.1 Chloroflexota bacterium
AACCCATCGCGTACACCCGTGCCAATCTGTGGAATGCCCATCGTTTGATCGGTGGTTCCCAATGAGTGAGCCAGACCAGGTATAGTCCCATAGAGAAACGGAGCCAGGAGGACACTCACGGCAATTCCTCCCATCATCCATCGACGAGGTTGCTTCGAGAGTTGTGCCGTCGCCCGTGTGGTTCCAATGGCTATAGCCATTGCCCAGAAGAGATAGGAACCCAGAAAAAATGCGAACTGATCGGATACTCGATACAGGATGCCGAAGGAGGCATATACTGCGAAGAAGGCAATGGTGAGAGACCAAAAAGATATGTGGATCTTCCGCCCCTTCCACACCCCATAGATGCCTAATGCGATCCCCAGAGGCCCAAATTGAAAGAACAGATATCCCAGATAGCTGATGATGCTGATCAGGAAAAGCCGTGGGGGTGTCTCTAGAAGCCCGCGAAGAAATGTCGTGCCGATGGCGGGCCCCATTACGGTTTCCAGGGAGAAGGTTCGCAGCATACGGGCCAGTTGAATCAGATAGAGCGAAAACCCTACTACAAATGCCAGAGCCGCGGGGATCAGCACGCGAGGTTTCAGCCACTCTATGCGGCGATCTTTGCCGATCAGCCAGAAGTAGAGCACAAAAGCTGGAAGTGCCAGGAGTGCCAGCAAATGATTTGCTGCACCCAGCCCCAGAGCAAACGCTCCACCGATCAGGGCGCGAGTATTCCCAGTTTGCAGGTAGCAATCAATCAGAATGAGTGTCAGCAGCAGCAGAAAGGCGAACAGGCTATAGACTTCGGGGGTAGTTGCGTGGAACCAGAATGTGTGCGATACGCCGAGGGCGAGGGTTGTATAAGCAGAAGCTAACCGTGATTGTGTATTTGCATAACACAGCCAGAACAGCGCTGCGAGTGCTGCCGCCGCGAAGAAGGCCGAGACGAAATTGACCAGCCATAGGCTGTTCAGTCGAGGGAGGACGTTCACTAAAGTGTGGCTGATGACGACGTATAGGGGATGATCCCAGGCGGCTACTCCGAGGTGAGAAAATGGGTATGGGT
>JAHEME010000250.1:1061-5411 GCA_024643825.1 Chloroflexota bacterium
GCTTCTCGTTGGAGGCGGGTACCATCTCCCCAGGAGAGCGATGGCTGAAGTGTATAGCTATAGAAGGCTAATGCCGCCGCAAAAATAACCAGTGTCAGGAAACGCACATCAGGAGGAGTAGAAACTAATAGCCGTATTCGCGTTTTGACTCCGCTGGTCATGCTTTCTCCATCGGGCGCAGAAAAGAGAGCATTTTGCAATCTGTTGGCTCATTTATGAATAGAATTCAGCGGCCTCTGCCCCGGCATAGGTCACCCCGTCGAGGCAGAGGAAAGTAACTCACATCTACTGGGCAGGGGCAGCTTCTTTTGGAGCCAGGAACCAGAGCAAGGGTCGATCCAATTCATTAAGCAGTTCTCCCAGGTGGGACTCCGCATCCTGAAGAGTTCCCAACAGGGGTGTTTTGGCGATGCTCACTTCAATAGGAATTTCCGTGTGCACGGGGACTTCGATGTAAACAGGAACCGTCTCGTCTACAGGGACATCAAACGAAAGATTGATGGGGACATTGCCGCCGATGGGGATCGTGACTGGGTATCGACCAAAAGGCCCGATGTTCACTGATGCCGTAACCGCTGTACTGAAAGGCATCATTTCATCGATCACCACAGGAATTGTTTCCTGAAAAGGCACGCTGTCATCTACAATGAATGTGTCGTCAATGACTACATTATAGTTGTATACCTGTGTCTCCATGTCCTGGAGCAGCGAGATGCTATCTTCAATTGCCAGACGCGCTAGCCGCCGTGCCTCGACAACCTGCCGTATGATGAGTAAGTTCAGCACTAGAGACGTGATCGTGATAACCGATAAGGCAATGGTAAGAATCCACAACGCTTTATATCCGGCAGGAGCATTCCCCGAAGAAATTTCATGGGTGCGGGTTGATTCTTCTTTATCCGGCATCCCTGGTGTAGCAGCGGTGGGTGTGATATCCGTTTGATCAAGTGACATGGTCCGGTGATCCTTTTCTCTCCCATACGATACGCTTGTGATGGCACTTTATAATGTCCCTATTATCATCATATTCATCAAAGATGCGACCGCTGCAATCCCATTTCGCGTGCGGATGTTGTAATCAATACATCGTACGCTGTTGCCAAATCGTATTCCAGACTATACTGAGGACAGAATAGCTATACGATTTTGTGTCTCATAAATTTGGCTATCTGGAGATGGGGAAATGACAAGAAAACGAGATGATCAAACAATACGGATCAAGCGCCATCTGCTTCTTGCACCTGCGATGTTCCTCGTGCTGGGGGTTCTTGCCGCATGTGGTCTGGCAAAGACACCGGAACCTACAGTAACTCTGGCTCCTACAGCCGCTCCCACAGCTACTGAGCCTCCAACTGCCACAGAAGCGCCCACTGCGACACTTGCTCCTACTGCTGCTCCAGAAGCTCCGTCGGGTCTGGATGCTGTACTGGCGGGTGCTCGTCAGGTGATGCTCACCTGGATTGATAACAGCACAACTGAAGATGGATTTCTCGTTCGGCGCGCCCTCCCTGACACTGATGACCCTGGTCTGGAACTGGGGCGTCCCCTGGTCGATGCCACCAACTTCACCGATAACTCATTGGAATGTGGAGATTCGTTCCAGTATTACGTAGCATCCTTCAATTCGGCGGGCATAAGCGAAGCGGTTTGCCTGCGCGTGACTCTCCCTGCACAATGCGATGATCTGAGTCAGCCGTTGGTGAAAGAAGAGTGTGATTCTGCGCCTGCGGCTGCCACCACAGGCGGAACTGGTTCCTCAGGCGTTCCGACCTGTGGTGACAGCGTTTGCAATGGCACCGAGTCCAATCAGACCTGCCCCGCAGACTGTTCATCGGGCTGTGGAAATCAGGTTTGCGATGCGGGTGAGAGCTTTGCTACGTGCCCCAATGACTGTGCCCTCGCGGTTCTTTGTAATAACAATAGTGTCTGTGACATCGGGGAGTCACCATCAACCTGCAAAGATTGCTCCGGCTGCAATGCGAATCTAGTGTGTGATGCAGGAGAGAACGCGATCACTTGCCCCACAGATTGTGGTCTGGTTGTCACATGTAACAATAATGGCACATGTGATCCCGGCGAAAATATCGCAACATGCCCGGCGGATTGCACCCTCTTGTCAACATGCAATAACAATGGCGTTTGCGACGCAGGGGAAAGCCTGTCTAGCTGTCCGGCGGACTGTGCGCTATCAAGCGTGTGCAATAATAATGGCGTCTGTGACTTCTGGGAAACAGCAGGTACGTGCCCTGCTGATTGCCACTAGATAAGAGGTATTTCTCAGAATTAGAAATTTGTAACTCCTGCCAGGGAAGTTTCCTGGCCTCAGAAAATAGCATGTGGGGCAGTGTGCTCAGTTTCGGTTTCTTATGACACAGAACGAAACAAACTCAGCCCACCGCCCCTTCTTGATTCTCCGCGAGTATAGTTCAGGGCTGAAGCAGCCAGGCCTCCCGAAAAAAATCGACCTTTGCTGGGCCAGATGCTATAATGCCTCTCAACCAATTCGCCCGAATTCCCCACTGGTAAGGAGTCTGATCATGGCTGTCACTGCTATGCCATCGGAGAGGCTCAACCTCACCCTCACCCCTGAACACGAAATGATCCAGCAGGCAGCGCGCAAATTTGCGCAGGATAAGATCGCACCAATTGCCGCAGAGCATGATGAAAGTGGCGAGTTCCCCCTTGACACCATTCGGGAGATGGGGCGCATGGGGCTGATGGGCATTGAGATTCCAGAGGAGTATGGTGGCGCGGAGATGGATACCATCGCTTATGTACTGGCAATGGTGGAGATCAGCAAAGCGGATGCTTCTCACGGCACGATCATGAGTGTGAATAACTCGCTCTTCTGCCACGCCATCCTGAAGTTTGGCACGGAAGAACAGAAGAAGACTGTCCTGATGCAAGTGGCTTCCGGCTATGCGATTGGCGCTTATTCGCTGACTGAGCCGATGTCCGGATCAGACGCAGGAACGATGAAGTCGCGCGCAGTGCTCAACGAAGCAGGGACGCATTATGTGATCAATGGGCGCAAAAGCTGGGTCACATCCGGGCCGGTTGCAGATTACATTCTAGTCTTCACCATGACTGAACCAGAAAAGATGCACAAAGGGATCACGGCCTTTCTGATTGAGACCGACAAACCCGGATTTGAACGGGGAAAGAAAGAACCCAAGCTCGGTATCCGTGCCTCCGCCACCAGCGAAGTGATCTTTGATAACTATCAGTGCCCTGTAGAGAACCGTCTTGGCGAGGAGGGGGAGGGATTCAAGATTGCTATGACCGTCCTTGATGCCGGGCGCGTTGGCATTGCATCTCAGGCGTTGGGTATTGCGGAAGCGGCGTATGAAGCGAGCGTTCAGTATGCCCGCGAACGTGAAGCCTTCGGCGAGTCGATTGGCTCATTCCAGATGATTCAACAAAAGATAGCCGATATGAAGACGCGCATCGAAGCTTCGCGACTTTTGATCTACAGCGCGGCACTTGCTAAGGAACGCAGTAAAAACACCGGGGAACGTTACACGCTCGAAGCATCTATGGCGAAGCTGTTTGCATCAGAGACTGCCATGTGGGTTACACATCAGGCGGTGCAGATTCACGGTGGCATGGGCTACAGCAAGGAACTGCCGATTGAGCGATACTTCCGAGATGCGAAGATCACGGAAATTTATGAAGGGACGAGCGAAATTCAACGGGTGGTGATCGCCCGGAATCAGCTTGGACTGCGATAAACCATTGCCCCTCCGCTTTTCTCCGAGGGGCCTGCATCCATTTATCAAGATTCACGAACGACATCAGGAGTCCGAATGAAAGCAATCCTCCTCCACGAACATGGCGGCGCTGACAAATTGGTATATGGTGATATCGAAACACCGGGGCAGGGGCAGGGGCAGGTGCAGGTATCGCTGAAAGCGGCGGCGCTCAACCGCCTTGACCTATGGACGCGGAACGGGTATCCGGGGTTGAAGATTGTGTACCCCTACATCCTCGGCGGGGACGGGGCAGGGATCGTCAGTGCAGTTGGTGAAGATGTCACTGACTTTGCCGTTGGCGACCGGGTTGTGATCAATGGAACCCTGAGTTGTGGCGAGTGCGATATGTGCCGCGCGGGGCAGGATAATCTATGCCGTCGTGGAGGTGTACTCGGAGAAACAGAAGTACGCGGAACCTATGCGGAAACTATCGTTTTGCCTGCACGTAATTTTCTTCGAATCTCAGAAACGCTCTCATTTGAGGAAGCGGCAGCAGCCTCGCTAGTATTCTTGACCGCCTACCATTCCCTTTTCACCAAAGGAAATCTCCAGCCCGGTGAGAGCGTTCTCGTTCTCGGCGCGGGGGGTGGGGCGAATA
>JAHEME010000251.1 GCA_024643825.1 Chloroflexota bacterium
GATGGTAAAGGTCAGCGGTTCAAACCCGGAACCCTCATGTGAATCGTCACACCAGGGTTGATCTTTGGAGCGACCACAGGCGCACCATCGATATGTGCCGGGTTCAAGTTCGAGGAATATGGGGCGGCGTTCAGCGATGAACGGTTTGGGCATGGCATGACTTTCTGCAAATTGTCAGGCAACTCTATTTGGACGATGATTGTACTATGTTCACCCGACTATGTTCACGCTTCCCTGCTGCTATTCTGCTGGCGCTGCTTCTGGCTGGATGTGTACGAGCACCTGCTACGCAGCTACCTACTGACACCCCACCGACCGCGACGATTCCCGTCCATGAGCTATCTGAGGCAGAACTCGCAGCCGCAGAAGCTCTGTGGGAGTCGCAGAACATTGATCACTACCGGATCGAAATCCTCGATGTACGGAGCATCTGGCACGCACAGACCAACGTGGTGATTGTGCAAGATGGTGTAGCTGCTGACGCTGGGGCCTCCTGCATACCCGCCCCAATGGAAGGGGGGGAGTGTGCAGTCCAGCCGTTTGACCCGGATCAGTACACGATTCCTGCCCTGTTTGATACCACACGAAAGCAGTTCGCGGGGGATCAGGCTCTCTGGACACACATTCGCTTCGATGAAACGTATGGCTACCCGGCGGAGATCAGCTTCGACGATCCTGAAATTCTCGACGAAGACTGGGGGCTGCGTGTAACCTCCTTCGAGGTATTACCCGCACCCACAGCCGAGACAGAAACTCCGCAGCCTACAGCAACGCCAGTCCCAGTAGTTGAGCGAAACAGCGATTGGACTCCCGTGGTTGCAGAATTCGAGGGTGTGGAGATGGTACTGGTTCCGCCGGGGTGCTTTCTGCTGGGGAGTGACTCGGAGGAAGCGGACGATGATGAACAACCCGTCAACGAGCAGTGCTTCGATGCGCCCTTCTGGATTGACCGGACGGAAGTAGCGAATGCGGCGTTTGGCTCGGAAGGGTTGTTCGATGGTGGGGAGCGTCCACGCGATTCGGTGCGGCTGGCGGAGGTGGTGAGTTTCTGTGCTGAACGAGGATCGCGGCTCCCGACGGAGGCCGAGTGGGAATATGCTGCGCGCGGGCCGAGCAATCGAGAGTATCCCTGGGGGAATGAATTCAATGCCGATCTGGTCGTCTTCGCAGGGAGTTCCCGGCAGCAATCGGCGGCGGTGGGGAGCCGCCCTGATGGGGCATCATGGGTAGGAGCGTTGGATATGGTCGGGAATTTGTGGGAATGGACGAGCACGATCTACGCGCCGAATGAATACCCGTATCCCTATCAGGCGGATGATGGGCGGGAAGACTCTGCTGATCTCACCAGCCCGCGTGTGATTCGCGGTGGGTCGTGGAGCAACGGGGATGTGTGGATGCGGGCCAGCGTGCGGAAGGGCAAGCACCCCTCTGCGGATTGGTATGGGTATGTGGGCTTTCGCTGCGCAAGAGATGGTTCACCCTGAGACGTTTCTTCAATCTTTCCTGCCTCGCCATCTTTCACCCGTTGACCGTGATCAATGGATCGATTTCTGTACGGGGTGGGCGCGATATGCTAGAATGAATGGAACCAACTTTTCCAATGGCTCCTACCTCATGGAGAGATTTTCATGGCAGAACGAACTTCAGCACCAAGTCATACCATGCAGGAAATTCTGAGATGGTACGCTGGTCAGAATCCGGGTGTCCTCACGAATTTGTATCGGTTGCTCAATCATGGGCGGCTCGCTGGCACGGGCAAGCTGGTAATCCTGCCTGTCGATCAGGGATGGGAACATGGGCCGGGTCGCAGTTTTGGGATGAACCCGCCCGCTTATGATCCCCTGTATCACTTCCGACTGGGGATTGAGGCCGGATGTAACGCGTTTGCGGCTCCGCTGGGAATGCTGGAAGTCGGAGCCGCTGAGTACGCGGGGCAGATTCCTCTGATCCTGAAGCTAAACAATCATGATGTGTTGCAGGATGAAGAAGACCCGCTCGGCGCGCAGACGGCTTCCGTGGACGACGCGCTGCGCCTCGGCTGCGTGGGAATTGGCTATACGATTTACCCAGGTACACGCGACCGCAGGCTACAGTACGAGCAGATCCGGGCGATTGCCGAAGAAGCGAAGGCGAAAGGGCTGGCCGTGGTCATGTGGGCGTACGCGCGTGGGGCAAAGCTCGCCAGCAAAGACGAGACGGCGATTGACGTGATCACGTATGCGGCACAGATCGCAGCGCAGCTTGGCGCACACATCATCAAGGTGAAACTGCCGAGCGATCACATTGCGCTCGATGCGGCACGCAAAGTCTATGAGAAGAACAACATCCCTGTCGCCACGATGACAGAACGGGTTAGTCATGTGATGGACAGCGCGTTCGGGGGCCGCCGGATCGTGATCTTCTCTGGCGGTGGAGCGAAGGAATCGGAAGCCGTGTTCGATGAGATTCGGGCTATCCGCGATGGCGGCGGGTTTGGATCGATCATCGGGCGTAATTCCTTCCAGCGTCCGTGGGATGATGCTCTGGCGTTTCTCAATACCGTGATGGGAATTTACGAAGGCAGCATCGACTAAACAGCCTTTCATTCCAAACATGAAAAAAGCGCACCGAACCGGGTGCGCTTTTTGTTTTATGCGATCTGGTCTACTCGCCTGCGTGCTCCTGCATCTCACCAATGAGCAGTTCGAACTGGGCGACGCGATCTTCGCCGATCTCTTCAAACCACGTCATCAGCTTGCCCGCTGTCGCAGTTTCTTCCAACTGTTCGTTGACAAACCATTGCAGGAAGTTGAAGGTAGTGTAATCGCCTTCCTCCAGCGCCATGCGGCTCATATCCAAGAATCGTTGGGTGACGAATGCCTCCTGATCCACGAACAATTGCAGCGCCTCTTTGACGGTAGCAAAGTCGTTCTTTGGCGCGGACACAGCCGGGATCATTGCCATCCCACCTGCATAATTGATGTGCTTGAGAATCTTCAGGCCATGCTCTTTTTCCTCTTCCGCCTGATCATAGAAGAAAGAAGCCAGCGTCTCCATATTGCGGCGCTCAAAGTAGGAAGCGAGAGCAAGATACTGATGATGGGCAGAGAATTCATGGCCGATCTGTGTGTTCAGTTCTTCGGCCAGACGATCAAATAGAGTCAGCATAAGGCGCTCCTTGTGTGTTAGGGTTGGTCAGGTTTCCCTTTCATTGTAATGGACGGTAAGTGCCCCTGCAAGTCGATTTGTGCAATTATGAACAAATAGCTACACTGCCTATATGATCTGTGTCATACGCTGCGACTTTATCCTGTGATAGTGTGGGCGGTCTTGCAGCAGTTCAAACTATCACCTATCACCGAAAGGGGTACAAATGAACCAACCAGAGTCTCCCTCTTCCGTCCAATCAGCACGTGTGTTGATTATCGGGCTGGTAGCGGTGATCGTCGTTCTAGGGCTGGCCTTGATCATGCAGGTGATCGGCCAGTCGCGGTCACCGGCTGTCAGCGAGGCTGATCGCCCGGATGCGCTGGCGAACAGTCAAAACGAATGTGTTGTATGTCATCGGCGTACGACGCCGGGCATTGTAGAACAGTATGGTCACAGCACGATGGCGGGTGCAGAAGTAGCCTGTCAGGACTGCCATGAAGTCGCTTCGGATTATCCCGGTGCAGAGGAACACGAAGGTACGTACGTCCTTGCCTCACCAACTCCAGCGATGTGCGAGGAATGCCACACAGCAGAGGTAGCCCAGTACACTGCCAGCAGGCATGGAATCCCGGCATACGTGGCGATGATCGGCGTGCAGGGCATTCAAGAGGATGCTAATCTGCTTGCCATGTATCAGGCGATCCCGGAAGCAGAACCCAATCCGAATGATGCCCGCAACGCGCTGTTTGCGCTCGAAGGGCCGGATGTCACCGAGTTCGCCTGCGAGAGCTGCCATAACATTGGCAAGCCGCATGAGGATGGCTCGGTGGGCGAGTGCCAGAAGTGCCATCTGCGCCACGAGTTCAGCATGGAGCAGGCACGCAAGCCCGAAACGTGCAATGCGTGCCACATCGGGCCGGATCATCCACAGTGGGAAATCTATCAGGAATCGCCGCATGGGATCGCCTACCAGACCGGGGGCGATAACTGGCATTGGACGGCGGAAGCAGGTACGTTGACGGTCAATGACTTCCCGGCCCCGACGTGCGCGACCTGCCATATCAGCGGGTTCGGATCGTCAGGGACTACGCACGATGTCGGCGACCGCCTGACGTGGTATCTGTTCTCCCCGATCAGCGAACGGCGACCCGGCTGGCAGGATAATCAGGTGCGGATGCAGAACGTGTGCCGGGAGTGCCACAGCAAGCCGTTTGTCGAAGACTTCTATACCAACGCGGATGCCGCGACGGAAGCGGTCAATGCCTGGGTGGTGGAGAGCAACGAGATCGTGCAGCCACTCAAAGATGCAAGTCTATTGACGAAGGAACCGTTCGATCAGCCCATCGACTTCACGTACTTCGAGGCGTGGCATCACTGGGGCCGGACGGCCAAGTTCGGAATCTGGATGCAGGGTGCTGACTATGTGCAATGGCATGGCGCGTATGAAATCCTCGCTGACCTGGCTGATCTGCGGGAAATGCGCGATGCGATGCTGGAAAAGGCCGGGATGGAGCCAATCCCGTAGCTATGTACCACTTAGCGACTATTGCGCCGGCTGTCAGGCGCATCAAGATTCCGCTATCGCGGGATCAACTGATGCTGCTGATGGCGGCGATCAACGAGATTTTTCTGGGAGTCGATATCTATCTGGCTCACAGTATCAGCGGCACGATTGTGCCTCGCGAGTGGATTCCGATTATCTTCGGGCCACTCGCGGGTTGTCTGCTGCTGCTGGCAGGCGTGATTGCGCTGCGGCGGCGCTCTACCGCGACCATGATCGCCAGTGTTGTGTTTCTGGCGAGCATCGTTGTAGGAGTGCTGGGGGCATTCTATCACCTCCAGCGGGCGGTACTCCCGACCGGGCCATCGGGAGAACAGGTATCACTGGGGCTGCTGGTGTGGGCCCCGCCGATTCTTGGTCCGACCATGTTTGCGATGGTAGGTATCCTGGGGATCAGCGCGGCGTGGGTGGAAGCTCCCGCAGACAGCGGGACGCTGAAGCTGATCGGCGGTAGGCGGCTCAGCCTGCCGTACAGCAAGACGCGCGCGTATCTGTTCATCGTAGGGATGGGGGCACTGGCGACCGTGATCAGTTCGGTACTGGATCACGCCCGCAGCGGGTTCGTGAATCCGTGGTTGTGGCTGCCGACAGGAGTTGGTATGTTCGCGACCATTGCCGCTGTGATCGTGGGGGCGGTTGACCGCCCAGGCAAGACCGATCTGATCGTCTATGCGGTCTCTATGATCCTGATGATCCTGGTCGGGGTCATCGGGGC
>JAHEME010000252.1 GCA_024643825.1 Chloroflexota bacterium
CATCCGGGCCTTTTTGACCTGGGTGTGGGGGGGCGTCTTCATTCTCAGTGGAGGGCTATTTCTGGGGCTGACCACGGGTCTACTGCCCTACAAAGGCCCCCTGCTACCTGTCCTCGCGGGTGCAGCAGGGGCGATCAGCCTGCCCTTTATTGGGCGATGGCTGGCGCGTGGGCATGAGCGATGGGCGTTACTCACAGCATGGACATTTCTCGCGCTTGGTGGGGCTTTGCTGGCGCTGTACCTTAACCCACAGCACGAACAACTCATGCTGGCGGAACTGCTCGGCGCACTCGCACTGCCCTTGTTGATTCAGGGAGTCCGGGGGCAGGGTCGGTGGTGGACGCTGATTCCCGGTTATCTCGTGCTGCTGCTGGCTATACTGGTTGGGCTGACCGCGCTTTCGGTTTCCCTGGAAACGCTGGCGGGCGCAGGCTTGATCGCTTTGGCTGTGCCGCTGTGGGTGCTCTACTTCGCCAACCGAAAAGCGTGGGCGTCGCTGGCGGTGGCGGCTCCGCTGACTGTATTTGGCCTGGGGACGTTGCTCTTCTTCACGGTTCTGGAGCCGGGGAGCCAGGCGTTTTACATTCTTCTGAACAGTGTGCTCGCCGCATTATTTGCCGCCCTGTGGATTGGAGGGCGCTCGTTCGAGCGCCGCGTCGGTATGAAGATCTTTCGATTGGACTGGGCTTTGTGGCTGACGGCAGGTTTCGCAGGTGCGGGGATTCTTTCCGTGTGGTTCCCTTCAGCGACTAACTGGGGTCTCTTGATTCTGGTGATGGGTCTGTATATTTTGTATCGGCAAGTGGGGGGGAAGCAACCCCAGCCAGCGGTCAGCAGCCCTACCGTGATTCAGGGAAAGGCGCAGCCTGTGCCGCCTGTATCGACCGGGACATCGCAGCCACCGCCGCAGGCTCCTGAGCCTCCCCCACCTGCTGCCCCAGCCGGGCCACCACCGGGCGTGGAGTTCCGGCCTCTTGACCCGTTCAAAGACCGAAGGGGTTAGAAGTCGGGCTTATTCCCTTTCCAGCCAGATGGTTACGGGGCCATCATTGTGAATTTGCACCAGCATATGCGCGCCGAAAACTCCCATCTGGACCGGGATGCCTTCGGCGCGTAAAAATTCTGCGAAACGCTCCACCAGCGGGGCGGCGTGTTCCGGGGCAGCGGCATCCACAAAGGAGGGCCGCCGTCCCTTGCGGGCATCGGCAAAGAGCGTGAACTGCGAGACGACCAGCGCCGATCCGCCAACATCCTGCAAGGATCGGTTGAACTTGCCATCCTCATCTTCAAACACACGCAGCCCGGCGATCTTCTGCGCCAACCATGCCGCTTGATCCTCCCCATCCCCATGACCCACGCCAACCAGCGTCACGAATCCCAGACCAATCTCGCTGATCGTCTGGCCCTCGACGGTGACAGATGCGTGTGAGACTCGCTGAAGAAGAACGCGCATGGTGGTTCTTGTTCCTATCCGGTGAACCGAACCGCGTAGCTGCGACACCAGTTCAGGGCCACATCCCAATCTTCTACGACCTCGCTGGCAAAATAATCCAGAACACCTATGAGCATTCGCTGAACTTCAGGACGCTGGAGAGTTGCCTGTTCCAACATGAGTGTGCGTTCTGATGGGGGTGTCTGCAATAGCTGGAGGCAGGCATCCGTGAATAATCGTAGCATCCACGCATACCCCCATAGAAGCACCTTTCCGCCCGGCGCAAGATGCGCAATGGAGGCTTCCCGCAGTTGGTTGATGGCAGGGAGGTTGGCGGCGTCGAGTATTTCCCACGTATCGAGGAAGATCGTATCGAAGGCCGCCGCTGGTTCGGAATTCAGAACAGCCTCGATCTTGCCGAGGTTTACCTCAACGGGAACACCCAGAGAATCCGCCGCGACGCGCACCAGCGGCTCTACCGCCTGGCAAATCTCCGCGTCACGCTCGATCACCGTCAACGATTCGATATGAGGCACTGCATACTGCGGGTATAGGCCCAGCCCCATCCCGCCTACCAGGACGCGACCGGAGGATGCCTGTGCATTGTTAAACATCATCAGGCGTTCCTGTGGAACGTCCGACATCCATAAGGTGTCATCGTGTGTGATCAGGCCGCGAACATTCAGCGGCGGCGTCAGCGTTATGACCCGGTCACAGACTTGCGCTTCAGACATCAACCAGCTTTTCACAGAGAAGGAATCATAGACGCCTGGCGGAACTTGCATGATCGGGATGCGCGTCCAGGCGTCCGTCCACTGACAGTCGTCAAAGGTGGGGTCAAACGGGCCCGCACTCATGTCACGTTACGGCTAGCGGGTTAACCTGCTCCCCCTTCAGTCGCTTCCTTCGCTGCCTGACGCGCTGCTTTGCGGGCCAGCGCCTCGGCGCGGCTCTTCTCTCGCTCTTCGTCTGACATAGGCTTGTAGTTGCTCGCCTTCTTAGGGGTCGCCGACTCGCCTTCGGCAGTGTCAGCACCACCTTCGGCAGCCGCTGCCGCGTCCGCCACCTTGAGTTCAATCTGTTGAATGGAAATCTCGGCGAGTTTTCCGACCGTAATGGAGCGTTCCGTAAACATGGTCTGATCCGTGGTAAACGGCTGAATCGCGACGATAGCCGATGGATCACCAATCTCGCCCAGCGACCACATCGCGTTCTGGCGTACAATGAATACCGGATCGTTCAATACAGCAATCAATGCGGGAACCGCTTTGGGTTCGGCAATGCGCCCCAGGGATCGAGAAGCGGCCATGCGCACAAACTGACTATCATCGCGCAAAGCCTGTGTCAAGGCATCTACCACTTTTGAGCCACCCTCGCTAAGATTATCAGCCGCGCGCGCGCGCACTTTCCAATCCGGGTGTTGAAGGTTTTCCAGTGCTTCCTGGATATTCTTAGCCACACTACCTCTCCTTTGATACCATTTTGTATCCATCTGGTAAGCTCTAGTGCCCTACTGAGATTATAATACCACGCTTCGGCACAAAGTCTCAGAATTTTGAATTCCAACGGGTGAAAGATGATGCGCCTGCTGGACAACTGAGCAGCAGCCGTTGTAGACTTCGCTGAGTTCGAGCACAGGGGCGTAATGTGACATCTCCACGCAGGTTAGATAATCACAGCGAGGCACAGGATTACGATTTCATCGTGATTGGCTCCGGTTTTGGCGGGAGCGTGACCGCCATGCGGCTGGCGGAAAAGGGGTATTCGGTGCTGGTGCTGGAACGCGGCAAGCGCTTCCGGGATTCCGATTTTGCCAGGACAAACTGGAATGTCTGGAAGTATCTCTGGCTGCCAGTACTACGCTGCTTTGGCATTCAGCAGATGAGTCTTCTCAACGGGGTGATGGTGTTCCACGGCAGTGGCGTTGGCGGTGGAAGCCTGGTGTATGCGAACGTGCTTGCGGAGCCGGACGCGCATACGTTCGAGCATCCCGTTTGGCGGCATCTTGTAGATTGGAAAACGATCCTTGCTCCCTATTATGATACCGCGCGGCGTATGCTGGGTGTGGCGGTGAATCCTCGTTTGTGGCCTGCCGATGACGCCCTCAAATCTGTTGCGACTACTTCAGGCCAGGGAGAGAGCTTCCGATCTGCGCCTGTCGGTGTGTTCTTTGGTGACGAAGATCGGGAAGGGGAGGTTGTGCCCGATCCGTTCTTTGGTGGCGATGGGCCTGCGCGGGCAGGCTGCACTCACTGCGGGGGTTGCATGGTCGGATGTCGGCATAATGCGAAGAATACACTGGTCAAGAACTATCTCTACTTCGCGGAGAAGTTGGGTGTGGAGATTCGCGCCGAGGCGCAGGTATTGGACATCCACCCCCTCTCAGCCGAGAGTAAGGATGCAGCACGATATGAGGTTGTCTACAAGAAATCAACAGCCTGGCTGCCGCCGCGCAAAATCCGAGTAAAGGCCCGCAATATCGTGGTAGCGGCGGGTGTTCTGGGGACGCTCAGGCTTCTGTTCCAATGCCGCGATGGGACGCGGTCGCTGGCGAATCTCTCGTCGAAGTTAGGGGATAACGTCCGCACGAACAGCGAGGCGTTGCTTGGCTCTACCTCATGGGATCGAGGGACCGATTTTTCCCAGGGGCTTGCGATCACATCGATGTTTCAGGCAGATGAAACTACGTACGTCGAGCCAGTTCGCTACCCGGCTGGTTCCTCCTTTATGCGTCTGGTCACCATGCCGCTGATCAGCGGCAGCCAGAGTCTGGTGCTGCGATGGCTCAACACGGCGGTGGCTATTTTACGCAGGCCGCTGGATTTTCTGCATGCCAGAGTCTTCTCTCGCTGGGCGGAGCGCAGCACCATCTTGCTGGTGATGCAAACCAAAGACACACTGATGCGGATTCGCTGGAAGCGAACGCTTCTCTCGCTCTTCCGCCCTGGGTTGGTGTGTATTCGGGATGAAGACAAGCCAGTTGAAGCGGAGATCGATGCTGGGCATCGCATTCTACGGGAGTTTGTCCGGTTGACACACGGAATCGCCCAAAGCAACATCTTCGAGGGGCTGCTGAACCTCCCGACCACCGCGCACATTCTCGGTGGCGTCCCTTTTGGGATTGATGCCAATGAAGGGGTGATCAATCTGGCCTGTGAAGTTCATGGCTATCCGGGGTTGTATGTCGTGGATGGTTCGATTATGCCCGCTAATCCGGGGTTGAACCCCAGCCTGACCATTACGGCCCTAGCAGAATATGCAATGGATCAGATTCCGCTCAAAGAGGGATCAACCACCATCCACAACAATGTGCAACTAGATACGAAGGGAGCGATACGCTCTTGACGAATCTGCCAGAAGGTCTCACCGAGCAGGATGTAGCTGGCTTCTGTGCGAGGGCATTTCCAGACAGGCACAACCGTCGAATTGGGGCCATGAAGCGGTTGAGCAGTCGTCAGCATGAAGTTGTCGCCTTCCGGCTACGCTGGAACACCACATCGGGGGATTATGATGAATCGTTGGTGGCCCGGCGATATGTGAGCACACTGAGTTGGTGGCGGCCTGATGACATGGGCAAAGCGCAGCGGGAGGCTACTGTTTCTAGCTGGCTGTATGAACAGGGCTTCCCCGCTCCCGAAGTGTATCTGCGAGAGTTCAGTCCGATAGGCGATGTCGTCCTATTCTCGCGTATCCCTGGGGAAGATTGGGCCGCTTCCGGGCGGTCGTTCCGCGATGTGGTGCGCCCTCACGTCGATCAGTTCGCAAAGTTGCTGGCATCACTGCATAGCGTTCAGCCAACCGAAAACATCCTGAGTGTGATCCCCCGCGTTACGTTGATCAGCGCGCTGGCAAATTTAACCGCCCTTGCAATTCAAATCGGAGAGCCTTCGCTGCGGCAGGCAGTAGATCGAGCCATGACACACGCTTATATGGTGGATGAGGCTGATCCGGTGCTGTTGCATGGCGA
>JAHEME010000253.1 GCA_024643825.1 Chloroflexota bacterium
GCACAAACGTCATACCCGCCAGCCTCTCCGACGCTTTCGTTCGCCGCTCCGCCTTCGGGTCGATGCCCGCCGCGCGCAGCTTCTCAACCACCACTCGATTTTGTTGGTCTGCAAACGCCGCCACAATCGATTCAGCAGTATGCGGCCCCAGCCCGGCGATCTGTTGTATCGCTTCTTCCGATGCCTGCGCCAGTTCCTGCAACGAAGCGAACTCAGCCGTCAGCAGTTCGGCGACGGTGCTGCCTACCCCCTTGATCCCCAGCGCGGTGATCACCCGTTCCAGCGAACGCCCCCGGCTGGTATCAATCGCAGCAAGCAGGTTCTCAACCTTCTTCTCCGCGAACCCTTCCAGAGTCAGCAAATCGTCCGCCTGAAGCGTGTAAATATCCGCGACATCCTGAATCAACCCGGCATCAATCAACTGCCGTACGATCCGATCCCCCAGCCCGTCAATATCCATCGCCCCGCGTGAAACAAAATACTCGATAGTCCGCGCCAGCCGTTCGGGGCACTGCGGGTTAGAGCAGTAGATCGCTACCTCTTCCTCATTACGAATCGTAGCGTGTTTGCAGAATGGGCACTTTGTAGGAGCCTCGATTTTGCGTTCACTGCCATCCCGTAGATCAGCGACCGGGCCAACCACATACGGGATCACCTCGCCCGACCGTTTCACGATCACCGTATCCCCGATGCGAATATCTTTCGCCTGAATGTCGTCGAAATTATGCAGCGTCGCCTGCTTCACTGTGACTCCGCTGACTTCGACGGGTTCCAGCATCGCGTACGGGGCCAGCACCCCCGTCCGCCCCACATTGATTCCAATGCCAAGAAGTTTGGTTGTGCGTTCCTCCGCTGGGAACTTGAAGGCCGTTGCCCCGCGCGGGTCCTTCCCAACCACCCCCAGATCATCGAATGTTTGCAGGTCATTGACCTTGATCACCAGCCCATCGATCTCAAAATCAAGTGTGCGTCGGCGATCTTCCCATGTGTGCAGGTGAGCGATTGCCTCTTCCAGATCATCGAAATACGCGGAATACTCCAGCATCACCGGGAAGCCCAGACTCGCCAGATAGTGCAGCACGTCCCACTGAGTAGAAGGGAGATCTCCCTCTCCCGCCAGAATCTGGTAGAGCGCGATCTGAAGCGGGCGCTGTGCCGTGATGCCGGGGTCAAGCTGACGCAGTGCCCCCGACGCGGCATTGCGCGGATTCACAAAAGGAGTCTCACCCTCTTCAACCCGACGCTGGTTGAGTTCCTCGAAGATGCGCAGCGAGAAGAATGCTTCCCCGCGCACTACCAGAGTGGGCGGTGCGTGCGGTCCATCAGGGTCAGCCGGGATGCGCAGCGGCAGCGAAAGCAGGGTACGCAGATTGGGCGTGATCTCTTCCCCGATCAACCCATCCCCCCGCGTCGCTCCCTGAACGAAAATCCCATCCTCATACGTGAGCACCACCGATAGCCCATCGAGCTTCGGTTCGACGACGTAATCCAGCATCATGTCAGCAGGCAGCAGCTTTCCGATCCGCTCTCGCCATGCGCGCACATCATCATCGCTGAATGCGTTGGTCAGGCTCAACACCGGAGCCGCGTGCTCTACCTTGGGCAGATTGCTTCTTGGCGTGCTTCCCACCCGCTGCGTAGGTGAATCCGGGGTCAGCAGGTCGGGATGCGCTTCCTCCAGCGTTCGCAGTTCATGAAACAGCGCATCATATTCCCCGTCCGTCACCACCGGAGAATCCAGCACATGATAGCGGTACGAATGATAGTTCAACTTCTCGCGCAGTTCCGCCGCGCGCCGGGATAGCGAGTCGTTCATCAGGGTGTCGAGTCTCTCCCGCGATCCTGATCCGGGGCCGGGGTCGCCGTTACGAAGACCACTTCCTGAAATCCGAGTGCTTGCATCAGAGTTCGGATGTAGTTCTGCCCATTGGTCTCCGCCATATCGAGGATGCCCCCCTCCAACGCCGCGATCAGAATCTGATTCTCCGCTTCGCGCCGCGCCAGCGTTTCGAGGTCAATTTGCTGTTGCGCGAGGAATCCCGTCTGGCGGTCATATACGTAGGTCGCATCATTGTCCAGCGTCGCCACGAAGATTTCCGAAGCGGGCAACGTGACATAGACTGTATCTGTGACGACCCGCACGTCCCCTTCTCCGATGCGCGCCATGTCAATCCCGGCGATCACCTGCCCCTGTGCCACCAATAGCAGCTTATCGCTGAACAGGAAGCCGAAAGTTCCTTCGCCACTCTCGGCAGTGATCACCTTCTCAATCGTGAACGAGGAAGTCTCCAGACGGCTCAGGCTCTGGATTTGTCGAATCACCGTCACCGGGTCGGCGATGATCGTGGGCGTTGGGTTGAGCACCTGCTGCACCTGCGTGCCGACGGCTCCGCTGACCCCCGTTAGCGGTTGGCGTAGCGCAGTGAGCGTATCCACGATCAGGTAGCCGACGATCAGAACGACAACCAGAATAGCGCCCAATATCACAGTAGAAACGATATTCCGCCCGGAGTTTCCGCCTTCGCTCATTCGATGCTCCTTGCAGGTGATTGGTAAGTAGACCGTCCCTCAGATCATAGCGCAGATGCCCCATCCAAGAAACTCATTTCACCGCTGGTTGAACCCGATCAGCATTCAACCCGGTAAACCTTACGCAGAGGCAGAGGCAGGTTGTGGTGTAAGCGTTCTCTACTATAATAACGAAACGTCAGGCTGACTGGTTTTCTCTCCCAATGTGAATTCGATAATAGTCCTTATGAGGATCACCTATGGCTGATGAACCAACCCCGGCGGTTGAGCAGTACGCACAATCGCCAGGCTCAATGGATGAACTCGAACGCTGGGAAGCCTTCGCAGCGAACTTTCAGATGCGCTGGCGCTGGGTGGCCCTGGTGCTCATTATTCTCGCTGGGCTGGTGGTCGGCCTGAGTCTCTCCCGCGCCCTGACTCCCCGCCCCCTGATCGGCATCGTGCGCTTCAACGACATCATCGACGATATTTCCAAGCCGTACTTTCTGGGGCCATTGGATATTGCCGCCAAACGTGGCGACATCGCTGCCGTCGTGATTCTCATCGACAGTCCCGGCGGCGATGCGACGATCAGCGAAGAGATGTTCTTCCGTATTCAGGACATCCGCCAGAGCAAACCAGTGGTCGCCTCCATTGAACGCTACGGGGCCAGCGGGGCGTACTATGCCGCCGCCGCCGCTAATTACATTATCGCCCGACCTGCCGCCCAGGTCGGCAGCATTGGTGTGATTTCAAGTTTCCCGCCCAATGTGCCACCCGACGAATCCATCTACACCACCGGGCCGTTCAAGGCCAGTGGGCGATCCAGCATCGACTTGATGCGGGATGTTGAACTCGTCAAGCAAACCTTCCTCTCGCATGTCTACGATGAGCGTGCCTATACCCTGGAACACATGCACACTCCCTCGCGCCTCGACGTGCTCCCCGACCGCGAATCGTTGGCGACGGGTCAGATATGGATCGGAACCCGCGCCTACCAGATCGGTCTGGTCGATGCAGTTGGCTCCAACGAAGATGCCATCGCCAAAGCCGCTTCTCTGGCGGGGATTTCGCACTATGACCTCATCGATCTGCTAAACGTCTATCTGGGCGACGACCAGGAATATCTGGGTTACTACAGCAACCTGCGCAGTGACTGGCTGGAAAACGGCCCGTGGGTGAGGCTCTATCACCTCTACGTGGCTCCTGGCGACTGAGAAAGCGGCTATGCAAACCTCTCGACGCACCTATCTGATCGTATTCGTTGCCGCCCTCGTGGTAGCCTTTTTGGGGCGGCTGCTCTTTTACTATCCCGGCATCGCCCGGATTCCCAGCAATGCGGTTCGCCTGGGCTGGTATCAGGCCCCCCACGTCCCGGAGAGCACCCCCGTTTCCGTCGAAAGCCTCTCCGGGGAAGGGGCCGTCGCGCTCATTCCTGGTTCAGCAGGCCGCATCGTCCTCGTCGATCAGGCGCACAATAACGGCTTTGACATTGGTGAGTTAGCCGACTTCGCGGGCAATCTCGCCAGCAGCGGTGCGAATGTCGTGTATGTCGAAAGCGAGAGCGACCTGATCGCCGGGCTGTCGCAGGCAGATGCACTCCTGATAATTTCGCCAACGAAATCGTATGATTCCGAGGCCCAGCGTGCCCTCGAAGCCTTCGTCGCCAAAGGCGGTCGGCTCGTGATTGCAGGCGATCCTACCCGCGAATCCGATGTTCAATCCCTGAACTCGTTGGCGGGCAGTTTCGGCGTGATCTATCAGGATGCCTACATCTACAACCTTCAGCAGAATGATGGCGGGTTCCGCAACGTTCTGTTCACCGAGTTCGGTGGCGAATCGCAGATCACAAAGGGTCTGGGTGAAGTTGTCTTCCAAACGGCCTACGCCCTGAGCGTCGATGGCGAGAACGCCGTTATCCTTGGCGATGACAATACCTACTCCTCGCGAGATGAAACCCCCGGCGGCGTTGTGGCTGCCGCCCTGACCGGCGACGGAAAGGTGCTCACCCTGCCAGATTTCACGTTCTTCACCAGCCCCTACAACACCTTCGCCGATAACCCGACCTTGCTGTCGAATATCGGCTCATTCCTGCTATCGTCGGAGCGCACCTTCACCCTCACCGATTTCCCCTACTTCTTCAATGGGCCAACCGCAGTCGTCTATCAGAACCCGGTCACGCTCAACGAGAACTTCGCCGACTCGGTAGACCTCCGCGCCCGGTTGGAGGAGGTCGGCGCTCCCTCTTCGTTGGCAGAAGAGCCTTCCACCGATGGGGCCTATATCTATATCGCCAGCTATGCCGACGTATCTAATTCCATCACGAGAGTACTCAAAGCCAACGGCATCACTCTGAGTGACGATCCCCTCTCCGAAGACCAAAGTGTGTCGGATAGTGAAGGCACAATCGAAGTCGCCGACGTAGCCCGTCTGGAACGAGGCGGTACGGTGCTCATTCACCTGGCACAGCCTGATCCAGAATCAACTGATCCTTACCGTCTGATTGTGTTGGGCGAAGATGCAGAAACCCTCGCTGCCGGGGTGGAACGATTGCTGCAAGACGATCTCGGCGGTTGCCTCATCACCGCGACGACCGCCGTCTGCCATGATGGAACAACCACCACCCCCAAACCATCCGGCGGCTCAGGAGAAGCGTCGCCGACTGTCACCTTTCTGATTGTGAACGATGATTCTGCTCTGGAAGGGCCTGTCGTTCAAACCAGCGCCGAGGCCATTTCCGGGATACTGGACGACCTCAAAGTTGAGAATCAGATAGTCACGATTTCAGATGATGGTGTTCCCGACCTGGAGACTCTCCAGGAATACGATGCCGTATTCTGGTCAATAGGCGACTATTGCTGTGAAGCCCCTTCCGAAGAAGCCACCAC
>JAHEME010000254.1 GCA_024643825.1 Chloroflexota bacterium
CTGATGGGGAGAAGTGGATCGAGGGGCACTATCACCCTACCCCAGATGATGTACGCGCTGCTGCAATCTCAACAAAGCCGTTGGGCCAGTTTGCTATCGGGTGTGAAGTGTGTGGTGAGAAGTATCCGATGGATACTGCACGATACCTTTGCGAATGCGGCGAACCGCTTGCACTTTCTTCATCGCCACGATTTGATCCTCATATGATCAATTCCTCTGATACGACAATCTGGCGATATCGTTCGATGTTACTACCAGAGGACATGCTGCCCGTTTCGTTGGGTGAAGGTTGGACGCCATTGGTGAGAATCGCCTCTGAGCACCCTAACCTGTATGCGAAAATGGAAGGTCTCAATCCATCTGGTTCTTTTAAAGATCGTGGAGCATCCGTTCTTGTAAGCTGGCTTCGAGCACTTGGAGTAACCTCTGTTCATGACGATTCATCTGGAAATGCTGCGGCAGCCCTGGCAGCCTATTCCGCACGAGCAAAAATAAAGGCACGCCTGTTTGTGCCTGCTGCGGCATCGCCCGTGAAGTTGGCCCAGATCGGATTGTATGGAGCCGCGCTTGAACCTATCCCAGGCCCCCGCAGCGCAGCGACCACTGCCGCAAAAAACGCTGCCGCCAGCGGAGCCAGCTTCTATGCAAGTCATATTTACCATCCTTTTTCCATTCTTGGCTACCGTACACTGGCCTATGAACTCTGGGAACAATTGAGCCAACAAGCACCAGATGCGATCATTGTTCCTCTTGGACATGGATCGCAACTCATTGGTCTGGCCCAGGGATTCCTGGAGTTAGTAACGGCTGGCCTTATTGGGAAACAACCTCAGTTGATTGGTGTACAGCCAGAGACTTGCGCGCCGCTCTGGTCAGCCCTGTATCAGACGAATGAAATTGGCGAAGGTGAGACATTGGCAGAAGGGATTCGCATAACCAATCCAGTTCGTGGCAAAGAGGTCTTGGCATCTATTTCTGCTACGAACGGTGAAATTATCACTGTCTCAGAGACAGAAATTGCTGACGGTCTCCGAGCATTAGCACAACAAGGATTTCTCGTCGAACCAACCAGTGCAGTCGTTTGGGCAGCCTTTCTAAGAATTCGTTCCAGGTTCGAAAGCAACGAGCGGATAGTCATATCTTTGACTGGATCAGGACTCAAAACACCGAACCCACAGCAATTTCTGTAATACGAACTAATCTCAACATGCTCATGCCTGACGAAAAGGAAGAATCCCTATGAACCGCATCGTCGTGACAGGATTTGGATCGCTCACACCAGTGGGATCCACAGCAGAAGAGTCCTGGAAGGCCATCAGAGAAGGCGTATCAGGGATTGGCCCTATCACTCTGTTTGATGTCAGCAATTTTCCCATCCAGATTGCCGCTGAAGTCAAAAATTTCAGCCCAGAAGATAAGTTGGATCGTAAGGAAGTGCGGCGGCAAGATCGCTTTGAACTTATGGCCCAGATTGCTGCTCTTGAAGCCCTAGAGCATAGCGGCCTCAATGTGGAACAAGAAGATCCCACCCGCATTGGAGTAGTCGTTAGCAGCGGCGTGGGTGGGATGGAAACACTTATGGATCAAATCCCGCTTGTTGTTGAGGAAGGGCCACGAAAACTTAGCCCATTTGCTATCCCGCGCATTATGAGCAATGGGGCTTCTGGCCTGATTAGCATTGCTCATGGATTTCGTGGCCCTTCTTTTTCGGTCGCATCGGCATGCGCGTCCGCCTCCGACGGAATTGGAGTTTGCCTTCAATTCCTTCGATCTGGCCTAGCGGATGTGATGGTAGCAGGGGGAAGCGAAACGGGCATTTCCATGTTCGGTGTCGGCTCTTTCTACCGGATCGGAGCCTACACTCCTCGGCTGGATCATACACCGTCCCCATTTAGTGGAGACAGGGACGGATTAGTAATGGGGGAAGGATCGGCGGTGCTCATTCTAGAAACGCTCGATCATGCCAAAGCACGGGGCGCTCAGATTCTCGGCGAGATCGCGGGCTACGGTGCATCAGCAGACGCTTTTCATGTGACGGCTCCCACAGAAGATGGATCAGGGAGTGCCAGCGCAATCGACCGCGCACTTAATGATGCAAAGCTAGACCCAACAGATGTTGATTATATCAATGCCCACGGTACAGGAACGCCACTAAACGATTCAGCAGAAACCATGGCTATCAAGCAGACTTTTGGAGATCACGCATATAATATCCCTATCAGCTCCACGAAGAGTATGACGGGACATTGTATGGGAGCAACAGCTGCATTAGAAGCTGTTTTTTGCCTGCAGGCAATTCGAGATGGAATAGTTCCTCCAACAATCAACTACAGAGAGCCGGATAAAGTTTGTGATCTGGACTACGTACCCAACGAAGCCCGCAGTGTCAAAGTCCGCACTGCAATCAGTCATGCATTTGGCTTTGGTGGACATAATTCCGTACTGGTTATCCGCAAGTTTGAGGGCTAGCCCAGCAGTGATAGGTGCATGCAGCACATGGATATGACAGAGTTTCAGGAGCGGACAGGAATATGCCTTGAAGATCAGGAGCTTTTGATCCAGGCGCTAACGCATCCATCCTATATCAACGAGCATCCGACGAGTGATCGCGGCGATAATCAGCGGCTTGAGTTCCTTGGAGATGCTGTTCTCGCATTCTTGGCTGGAGAATGGCTCTACCATCACTTTTCGAATGAGCCTGAAGGCCGGCTTACACGATTGCGTGCTGCTCTTGTACGTACCGAAACTCTCGCAGATCTTGCCTGGGCATGTGGCATAGGCGAGGTTCTGCTCCTTGGACGTGGCGAAGAGGAAAACGGAGGACGCACACGCCCAGCAAACCTGTGTGACGCGTATGAAGCCCTTCTTGGTGCACTGTACCTGGATCAGGGGATTGAAGCCGTACGAGACTTTGTTGTCCCAAATTTCGCCCCTATTCTCGCCGAACTCCTTCAGGATCAGTCCGACAAAGATGCAAAAAGTCTTTTGCAGGAATGGAGTCAGCGCACGCTGGGGCTGACCCCACGATATGCGCTTATAAGCAGCTCTGGGCCTGATCATGCTAAGGAATTTGTCGTAGCCGTAAGCATTGGTGAACATCGCTATGGAGAAGGTATGGGACGACGCAAACAACACGCAGAGCAGGCGGCAGCAGCCACCGCGCTTGCCACGCTGCGTGTGGACACAACATCCTGATGAGATTACTCATTACTGGAGCCAGTGGAGATCTGGGCCGTCCTCTGAGCAGGCTTGCCAGGAGGCATTCGTGGCCGCTAATCAGTACCTATTTTTCAAACCCGAGAGTTGGCGGTGGAGTTCCCACACACCTGGACCTCTGTAATCGCAAGGCTGTGCTGACCCTAGTCTCGCGAGAAAGCCCGACAGTGATTGTTCATGCTGCCGTATCTGATCGCAGTTATGACATGGCACAAGCACATCGGCTGGCAGCAAAGCATATTGCAGAAGCCGCGAACCTTGAGGGAGCGAAACTAATTACACTATCGTCCGATATGGTGTTCGATGGAACAAAAGCCCCGTATTCTGAAACTTCTACCCCCACCCCAACCTCTGCATATGGAGAGATCAAAGCAGAAGTTGAGGAGTATTTCCGGGAAGCTGTGCCCACTTGTCTGATCATACGGACAAGCTTGATATATGAATTCGCACCAGAGAATCGGCAGGTATCCTGGATGACAGGTAGGATTGCATCCGGCAATTCTGTCCCATTGTTTCTAGACGAAGTCCGTCATCCCATCCATGCAGAGAATCTCGCGGAATGCCTCCTTGAGTTGTGTGTCAGTGATCTAAGTGGAATCCTTCAGATCGCCGGTCCCAATCCATTATCGCGAGCAGAATACGGGAGCAGCCTCCTGGAGATTATGGGCTATTCCAGTGAGCATGTCGAGCACGTTCTTGCGGCTGAGGTTTCGCCAGATCGCCCTCGAAACCTTACGCTGAATCTGGATAAGGCCCTGAGAAGCTTGCAAACACCCCTTCGGTCAATTCAGCAAGCCGCCAGCTACTACTCGATTCAAGGCCAACGAACCGAAACTACCACCAGCCGATGATCTGAAGCTTCCCGATCACTTCGCACTTGTCGCGACTCCTCAGGGATCAGTCCCCGAAGCAACACATAATCGTACCTCACTGTTGGCTCGCTAGCAGGAGTTGTAAAACCTCGTTCAACGCCTAATACAACATCCGGGTCTACAAAACTTGTGGAGGTTAACTGCTGGTAGGCCGGATCAAGAGGCCCCGCCCCCAGATCTGCAGCGAGCACAGTCGGAATATTCTGATCTACAATGCTAAACAGAAGGGCAGTTTGCTGAAGCCGTAATTCATCTGATCCTGCCTGCATCTGAGACCCAACAGCATCCAAGCTCCGACCGGAGTTTGGGTCAAAGATTCGTATTCGCAGCGTCCCCAAAGGCGGATCCGTGGGATACAATAGGCTTTTCTGATCGGCAATCGGCCAGCGGGATAGGATGGCAATACCCTCAACAAATTCTTGAGTTGGCATATAGGCATAGTACATACCCATCCGTCGCGCAAGATACTCTGCTTCATCGATTCCATAGCTTAATGGAGAGCCTGCGTCAACCTCTTGTAAGATCACCACATCTGCAAGACTCGCTTCAATGGTGCGAGCAGCAGCCTCAAGGCTGAACTCGCCAGCCTCATCATAACCACGGTTTATGTTATAGGTGGCAACACGCAAGCCATCACCAAGAGACGGTGGAGGAATTGGCTGCACAAGCCCACTTATGACAAGAGCCAGGACAGCTACTGGTGCGGCAAAAATCGCTGGGAGAGCCGGATGAACCTGATCTTCTTCACGCCAGGGATCTTCTTCATGCCAGACAAGCCGCGACAACCCAAGGATGCCACCCCCTATGAGCAGAACTGTCAGGGCTTGTCCTTGTAACAAAGAGAAGAGCGGAGTGGTAGTGGCAATTGCAAAAGAATAAAGATAAACCAGCGTGAACAGAGCCACGAGACCAATACTGACAGATGGGCCGACTGGCTCGCTAACCTCCTCGTGGAGAGGAGTTGGAATCCACCAGAGCAGCATGATAGTCATGAACTGAGCAATAAGGAGAGCAAGAAGAGCCGCCAAGCCAACAAACCGATTCCCGATTACGATCATGAGCAATATGGCAAAAAGCCAGACCCAACCTCGAAGCCGATCGTCAAATACCTCCAGCACTTCGCTCCCAAATACACGTACCCCAGGAATCAGAGGCAGCACGGTAGCTGCTATTATCAAAGGAACAACTCCGGCATAAGGTACACCTGACCAGTGTGATACGACATTTGGCATTCCAAGAACCGAGATTTGGAGCGCAAAGAATCCCCCTATCGCAAGCCCACTAAGTGGGCTTAGCATGGC
>JAHEME010000255.1 GCA_024643825.1 Chloroflexota bacterium
ACAGTCAACATGAGTGCGGCGGGCCGCCAGAAGATCCCAATCCTCAGATAGATAGGCAGCACGGGCTTTCGCCACATTCCGAGCAGCGTGCAGGTTCCAGGTAGCCCCCGCGACTTTCAAGTGTTGAGAGGCAATTTGTTTGATAGCACTCTCAATGGTGCTTGAGCCAATATGATAGCCGTTGGCACGATAGGTCGGGTAGTCCATGCGGTGGCGGTTGTTGGTGAAATAGGTAACGGCCTTTTGGGCGGCGTCATTCTCTCGCTGCGGATCGACCTGCTGCTGGCAGGCGGTAATGACCGCGTCGAGATGACCATTCCACAGGGCAGTGTGGTTCGGGTGACCCTATTGGTGACAAGTTAAGGGGTTTTGAGCTTTGTCAAGAGCCATTTTACACGAGCAAGGGTCGCCAAGATAGCCCTATCGCCTTCTGAAAGCCCCGTATTCAGGCATCATCGTTGGCTACTCACTCAGTATTGCCCCGATTCCGTCGATTGGGCGTCAAAACGGGCAGAATAACTCGATCTTGACAGGGCACACATTTGCTTAACTTGTCAGCAATAGGGTGACCCATTCGTTGCGCTGAGCCAGGTTGGGTAAGGCGGCGGTTGCGACTGGTTCGAGATAGGCATAGGCATGAAGCCAATCCACAATCTGGATGGTGTGGGGATAGTGTTCCTCCACCAGATCCCAGATCCAGCGCCCCCCGTCCCCCAGGATAATCAACTCCACGGCTAGCTGGGCATGGTGTTGAAATCCCGTTGTCCAAAACAAGCTCCCGAAGTCCTCCGCTGCACAAATATCCGTATAGTAGTGGATGGTTTCCGCGCGGATGCTCCATTGGTCACCGGGGTGGGCCGGAGGGTGGGCAGAGGTGATGAACCAGGCTCCAACTTTCAATTCGCGCCACAGCGCATCTGCGGCTCCGGCCTCTCCTCGAATGTGAACCCGCTCGCCATCTATCGATCCGTACAGTCGCCGGGGTGGCTTGACGGTGCGCTGGCGCTCCAGGTTGTGGGCTTCCCGTGCCCATTCCTCCTCGCGTTTTCTCTGTTCTTCCCCGTAGGCCTGGGCAGTCTTCGCCAGACTATGGTCACTCAGACTCAGCAGCAGGAACTCCTCAAATAAGCGGCTGCCCTGCTCAAACGGTTGCTCTACCCCCCAGCATCCCGACCAGCCATTCGATCTCACCACTCATCTCATTCGGTCGCAAGCCTAATCGGTGATCCAACGGATAAACCCCTTGCCGGCAACTGGCACACAGATAATACGCGCGGCGATGGCTCACCTCTCCCAGCACCGCTCGCAACATCGCCGCCCGTTGCCTGACATACCCCGCTTCTCCTCCACACTCACAGGCAATGGTTCTGCTGGCCTCCTCCGCCCCTTCCACTTCCAGCCACCTCTCCAATGCCCGCCGCCCGACTGCCAACAGACTCCTCCACGCCACCTGTTCCATCTCGCTCAGACTGGCTGCTTCCCCAAGCTGTTGGCTGAAGTACTCACTCAGCATCTTTTCCAACTCTATGGTATCTTCCATTTGAAGCCTCCTTTATGGTT
The DNA here is from genome assembly GCA_024643825.1 of Chloroflexota bacterium. Lineage (GTDB taxonomy): Bacteria > Chloroflexota > Anaerolineae > Aggregatilineales > UBA3940 > JAHEME01. The sequence goes on from JAHEME010000255.1 coordinate 1,561, forward strand.
CGCCGTCGCTATCCTACCCGATAGCCTTGGAGGCTTCCCTCTCCTTTTTCTGTCAACTTGTTCGTGCACCCGAGTGAATTGCGATAACTTGCCCTGCCAGACCCTCAGAGGTATACTTGCCTCACTATGCCAGTTCTAAAGACTGCAGTTCATCACCATCATCATCCTTACACCTATCGGGAACCGATCTGGTGGTGGTGTTGCATGCAAGGTTGATACCTGACCTATTCCATTGAGTAAGCACTACGCAAGCCCCCGGATCATCTGGGGGCTTTTTTGTTATCTATGATCTAATCCTGGAGGGACAACTTTGGACGAGGAATCAATACGCCTGATACGTCTGGCACTGCCCAGCAAGGGGAGACTGGAGGGTGAAACGCTTAGTTTTCTTGATGAATGCAACTTGAAGGTGAAGAAACCGAACCCTCGTCAGTATTCGGCGCGAATTCCCGCTATGCCAGACATCGAGGTGGTGTTTCAGCGTCCGCGTGACATTCCGAGGAGTTTAGCAGCCGGAGACATTGACCTGGGAATCACAGGATATGACAGCCTACATGATGCCCTGGCACCGAATTCAGACTTCGAGAAGGTTATCATTGTGCATGATGCGTTGGGTTTCGGGGAATGCGCTCTCGCAGTCGCCGTGCCTAACGAGTGGCATGATGTCGATGATTTGGATGGGCTCCGGAAGGTGGCGGCGCGGCATGGTAGTCTGCGAGTGGCAACTCGTCACGAAAATGCGACTCGTCGCTTCTTCGAGGAAAACCAGCTCCACAACATTCAGATCATCAGTGCAGATGGCGCATTGGAGGCTGCTCCAGCAATAGGCTACGCCGATTTTATTGCAGACATCACCTCTACAGGCACGACCCTGCGTGAAAACAATCTCAAGCCACTCATTGACGGTGTGATCCTTCAGTCAGAGGCGATCCTGGTAGGCAACCGAAACGCACTTGCCACGCGCCCGGAAGTGCGCGACCAAACCCTATTTTTGCTTGAGTTTGTGGAGGCGCACTTGAATGCTCGCAACCAGTACATGCTGGCCGTCAACATGCGTGGCCGAAGCGCAGAAGACATTGCCGAGCAGCTGTTGGGACAAACCAATCTTATGGGGCTTCAAGGGCCAACGATTGCGCCTTTGATCACTAACACAGAAAGTCAACGCTGGTGGGCGCTTTCCCTGGTTGTATCTTCGGATCAGTTATATGACGCTGTCCAGCAGTTGAGGAAGATTGGCGGAAGTGGCGTGGTGGTCACTCCCGCGACCTATATCTTTGAGGAACAACCAGAGCGCGCCAAACAGTTGTTGCAGGCTATCGAGAAGGGAGCCGCGGCGATATGAGCGCGCTCTTTGCTATCTATGATCTGTCTCAAGCCCGTGAAACCATACTGAAGCGATCTGTGTTCGATGAACTGCCGGTATCGAAAACAATTGTGCAGGGAATCGAGCGGGTTTTTGGTGAAACGCTATCTCCACACGAAGCCGTTCGTCAGATCATCGCAAGTGTCAGAGAGTACGGTGATGGCGCACTCTATGACTGGACGGAGCGCATCGAGGATATTCGACTGGATACCCTGCAGGTTTCCAGCGAGGAACTAACGGCAAGTCACGCGCGTACCCCCTCAGAGGCAATCAAGGCGCTGGAACTCGCCGCTTCCAGAATTATCGACTTCTATCGGAAACAACCAGCCGCTTCATGGTTGGATAGCACGCCTGATGGGATATTGGGACAGATCATCAGGCCAATCAATCGTGTTGGAGTTTATGTGCCAGGGGGAACTGCACCGCTGCCCTCATCCCTGCTCATGAGCGCACTTCCGGCGCGTGTGGCTGGCGTATCAGAGATTGTCGTATGCACCCCCGCCGGGAAGGATGGAAAGGTCCCCAACATCATTCTGGCGGCAGCAAAAATCGCAGGGATTGAGCGAGTATTCAGCGTCGGGGGCGCACAGGCCATCGCTGCGATGGCCTATGGAACGCAGACGATCCCACAGGTCGATAAGATTGTCGGGCCGGGGAACCTGTTCGTGATGCTCGCCAAACGAGAAGTCTTCGGAGTGACGGGCATTGACGGCTTGCTTGGGCCTACGGAGACCATGATCATCGCCGATGAGGGGGCGAATCCCGCGTATCTTGCCGCAGACTTACTGGCACAGGCAGAACATGATGTGCTGGCGCAGGCTATTCTCGTGACAACCAGCAAGGTTCTTGCTGAACAGGTTGCTATACACATCCACCAGCAAGCAGAGCAGTTGCAGCGATCCGCCCAGTTTAGCGAGTCGCTTGCCGCGCGCAGCGGGGCTGTGATTGTGCCCAATCTGGATACTGCCTTTGAGGTCGCCAACGAGTAGGGCCCGGAGCATCTGCAGATTTGCACCGAAAGCCCTGCGGATTGGCTGGATCGAATCCACAATGCAGGGGCGGTCTTCCTCGGTGAGCATTCCTTTGAAGTCCTGGGAGATTACGTGGCGGGGCCAAGTCACAGCCTGCCTACCAGCGGGACTGCCCGGTTCAGTTCTGGGATCAACGTCTGGGATTTCGTCAAAGTAACAGGGGTTATTGGCCTCACACCTCAGGCCGCAGCCCGCCTGGGGAAAACAGCCTATACGCTGGCGCAGGCGGAATGCCTGGATGGGCATGCTGCCGCTGTGGAAATCAGGAGAAGAAGTCGTGGTTGATGTCAGCCGCATGATCCGTCCAGCCGTCGATTCCATGAAACCTTATCAGCCCATTTTACCGCTGGATGTACTCAGTGAGCAGTTGGGGCATCCTCCAGAGATGCTCGTCAAATTGGATGCCAATGAAAATCCATACGGCCCACCTCCCTCCGTATTGAATGCGCTGCGAAATCTTCAGCAGGAACTCCCGATTTATCCCGATCCCGAATCGCGCAGATTACGTGCAGGGCTTGCATCCTATCTGGGAGTGGATATATCGTACATTCTGGCTGGTGCAGGGGCGGATGAGCTAATCGATCTCATATGCCGCCTTTTCCTGGATCCGGGAGACCGCATCGTGAACTGCCCGCCCACCTTTGGCATGTACCCTTTTGGAGCATCCCTTGCTGGAGCGCATGTGATCGACGTCTGGCGCGAAGCTGATTTTGGCCTTGATGTCAACGGCGTGGAGAAAGCCGTCCGGGAAAACGGAACGAAATTGCTGTTCATCACCTCTCCCAACAACCCGGATGGGAGTGTGATTCCCCCTGAGCAACTGGCTAGACTGCTGGCCTTGCCAGTCATAATTGTGCTTGATGAGGCTTATCTTGAGTTCAGCGGCATGCAGTCGGTCAGCAGCCAGGTTCCGAAAACGCCCAATCTTATCGTCCTGCGTACGTTCAGCAAGTGGGCAGGGATAGCCGGGCTGCGTGTTGGATATGGGATCTTCCCGCTTGAGGTGATCGAACATCTGTGGAAGATCAAGCAGCCTTATAATCTATCGGTCGCTGGACAGGCTGCTGCGCTTGCCGCGCTGGATGATCACGTTGTTCTCACGGAACGCGCGGAACGCATCTGCCGTGAGCGAGAACGGCTGGCGGACGCACTCGCGGAAATCCCATTCCTGGAACCATATCCCAGCAGGGCTAACTTCATCCTGTGCCGCGTGATCGGAAGAGATGCCGCCGAACTCAAGCGGTATCTTGCTGAAGAGCATGGGATTCTGATCCGCTATTTTGATAAGCCAGGTCTCACCGATCATGTACGCATTACAGTAGGAAAGCCGGAGCACACCGAGAAACTACTCAGCGCCCTCCATACACTCAGCGCCACGGCAAGTTAGGGGAAAACCTATGGAACCACGAACAGCAACCATCGAA
>JAHEME010000256.1 GCA_024643825.1 Chloroflexota bacterium
ACTTCTACTATCTGCGAACCATCATAGCCCCCGAAGATCAGTGCGGAGACTTTCAGGTAGACAACACGGCGACCTTCACCACCAACGACACAGGCAGGCAAGGAAGCGATGATGCGTCCGTCGTGCTGACTGTCCCGTGCGAAGGCTGCACCCCAGGCTTCTGGCAGGGCGGCGCAGGCTCGCAGCTCTGGAACGTGGTCAGTGACCCTGACTGGACGGCTTCCGGTGGCATGGGAACCAATCCGTACATTCATACGACCCCGTTCAACGACTTCTTCACGCTGTACACAGGGTTGAATGGCTTCACCATGCTCGATCTGGTGGGCACAGGCGGTGGAGCGGATAACTTCCAGAAGGCTGCCCGCGACACAGTAGCAGCTTACCTCAACGCATCTTGGGGCATGGCCTTCCCATATGAACCCGGTGACATCTGGGAGCTATGGGATGCGGCTGTTTCGTCCGGTGACTTCGCCGGTCTGCACAGTCTGCTGGCTTCTGCCAACGATCCAAAGAGCATCGGCGGCTACTGCCCCATCAGCGGAACGCCGTAACCATCTACTCAGGCCCTCCTGACTGCCGAAGTGGCAATCCAGGGGAAAACCTCAACAGCGAGAGGGAGCCACAGGGCTCCCTCTTCTGCGTCGATGCAACTTACTTTCCCCTCCCCGATCAACGTGCTATCATGATCCCGGCAACCCGAATTTACTGGATGGAGATCGCCGAATGAGCGAAGACCTGATCGGGCGTTCGCTGGGTTCGTATCAAATCGTGGAGAAGCTTGGGCTGGGCGGGATGGCAACTGTCTACAAAGCCTACCAGCCCAGCATGGATCGCTATGTGGCGATCAAGGTGTTACCCCGCCACTTTGCCCATGACCCGACATTCACCGGGCGGTTTGAGCAAGAGGCGCGGGTGATCGCGAAGCTGGAAAACGCGCGTATCCTGCCCGTCTATGACTTCGGTGAAGACGATGGCACGACGTATATTGTGATGCGCTATCTCAACGCCGGGACGCTCAGTCAGCGGCTGGCGAATGGGCCGATGCCGTTGAACGAAGTCGCCCGTATCCTCAGCCAGATCGCAGAGGCGCTGGATTACGCACACAAACAGGGCGTGATTCACCGCGACATCAAGCCATCGAACATCCTGTTAGATGAAAGCGGCGACGCCTACCTGACCGACTTTGGGATCAGCAAGCTGACGGAAAGTTCGGCGGGGTTCACGGGAAGCGGCATTGTCGGGACGCCGACATACATTTCCCCGGAGCAGGGGCTGGGCCAGCCGCTTGACGGGCGTACCGACATCTACTCGCTGGGCGTAGTACTGTATCAGATGATCACCGCCGACGTTCCTTTCCACGCGGAAACCCCGATGGGGATCGTGATCAAGCACATCAACGAGCCGATGCCGCCGCCGCATGTCCTGCAACCTGACCTGCCCGGCAATGTGGAAGCGGTCGTGCTGAAGGCACTCGCCAAGCGGCGCGAGGTTCGCTATGACTCGGCGGGCGAGATGGCGATGGCACTCCGCGAGGCCGTCGCTAACCCCGGTGCGCCCGTCGATGGCATCGACGAGGGACCAGCGACTATAGACCTCGCGGCCCCCCCGCCGCTGATCGCCCCGGAGCCTACACTGGGAACCGCCGTGTCTTCGCCAACTGAATCCGTGCCCCCTGCCGAGGTCGAGAAACCGCAACGGCGCGGCTGGCTGATCGCGGTGATCGGGATATCAGTGTGCCTGTGCCTGGCCGCGTTCCTGCTGATCGCGATCAATCGAAATAAGAGGAATGCCGCCGCCGAAGGGACGGCTACTCCACCCAATCAGCTTGCCGAAGTGACCAACGATCCCCTTGATACAACTTCCGGGGCCGGAGATGTTGCAGGGGATCCTGCCGCCGATGTTATCGGGTGCAGCGCCGATCAGGTGCAGCTTGCTTCATTTGACTTCGAGGGCGCGGAGACGGGTCTGAATCTGCCAGCGGATGCTGTGATCACTGAGACGCCGGGAGGCACACACGCGCTGGTGGTGACTGCTGCCACCAATGGCAATCGATTGGAGTTCGGCCCGGCGCTCGCCAACGCATCGCTTACCATGGAAATCTACGCGCCAGAAGGGGAGCCAACGATTGCGCTGCATGTTCGCAGCGGCCCGGATGGATCGTACAGCGGCAACTTCGAACCCGGCCCGGTGGTCGAACTGCGCCGCACGGGAGAGCTGCTGGGACAGGCGGCTACTGCTACCGCGCTCGGCGACGGACAGCGGCATGTGATCGCGATTCAGGCGATAGGCTCTAATCTGATCGTCATGGAAGATGGGAGAACGGTGATCGAGGCGCAGGATGCAACCCCACTGCCAGCGGGCGCATTTGCTCTGCAAGTGCAGGGTGCGACGGTGTGGATCGACCGCATGACGTTATGCGCGTCGCGCAATGACGCGAATCTCAACGGAGTGATCTTCCGCGATGAATTTGAGGAACCTGCCTTCAATGCTGCATGGGATGCGCTGGGGACAGCACGCGACTCAATGCGGATCGAAAATGGCCACCTCACGATGGATGTACTTTCCGGCTCCACTATCGACACGCCACGCGACGGACTCGACAGTCCGGTGCTGGTCGTCACCACCCCCGGCACGGAGAACTTCCGTGTCCGCGTGGATGTTTCGCTTGCACCTACGCAGAACCTCCAGAGTGCGGGGCTGATCGTATTGAGCCGACTCAATGTGCCCCTATTCAGCCTCACGCGGTCGTTCTGCGATCTGGCGGCTAATGGTTGTCAGGGAGATGCGATCTACTTCACCGACCTCGGCGTGGTCGGGAGCCGAGCACAGCCGCACGTCAGTGGGGTGGGCAGCCTGCCGGGCAGCCCCGTTGGATTGATGCTGGTATTTGAGAACAATCGACTGGCAGGGTATTACAGTGTGAATCAGGAAGAGACATGGGAACTCGCAGGTGAGTGGCCGCTGGTCGATGCGCGGATCGGGAGTGTGGGGGTATTCACGACCAGCAATGGGCATGAGACCGATCCGCTCTCTGCCCTCTTCGACGATTTCGCGATACTCTCTGGGACACAGGTGGTTCCCTGATGATCTGCCAGTTGAGCCATTTTCTCTGCAACGCATGCCAATCCTATACGTATAGAGGATAGAACAACAAATTCATGGTGGCTCAACGAGGAAGGGGCCGCCTGACTGAGGAGATCGTAACATGGAGAAACAAAGTAATCAGCGCCGCGCGAGCCAAATTATTGGCCTCTTACTGGTAGTCTTCGGCGCGCTATTTCTGGTAGGGCGGATGTTCCACATCAGTCTATGGCAGTATCTTTGGCCCTTCTTCCTGATCATCCCTGGGCTGCTGTTTTTCGCGGGGATGGTGGCAGGCGGGAAGGCTGCCGGGCCGCTGGCGGTTCCGGGAAGTATCGTGACGATGACCGGGCTGATCCTGCTATATCAGTCGATCACGGGTGCATGGGCATCGTGGGCCTACATCTGGTCGCTGATCTTCCCGACCTCGGTAGGAATCGGGTTGATCATCAGCGGGCTGTGGAGTGATAGCCCTGCACTGGTGAAGAATGGAACTCGCTGGGCGACGGTCGGGATGATCATCTTTCTGATCACGGGGGCTTTCTTTGAACTGCTGCTCAACCTGAGCGGCACGCGGGTCTCCGGGCTGCTATGGCCTGCGCTGCTGATCGGTGTGGGCGCATGGATGCTCGTCCGGCAGCGTTCGGCAGGAACGTCAGCGCCCCCCTCGAATGGGCACAAACCGCCGATGCGCGAAGAACCAATCAAAACCCCGGTGCGCGCGTTCGAGCCAATCGACCCCACACGGGGCAAAGACAAGTAGACGTACGTCACAGGCGCGGAAGCCGATAGCGGTTTCCGCGCCAATGGTTATCCCTCCTGCTGGGCTTTGCTGAGTACCATAACCGGGATCAGCCTCCCAGCCGTCCACTTCCGGTACACCTCATAGCCGGGATACATCGCCACTGCCAGCGCCCACAATCGATCGTGTTCTTCGCCCTGCGCCTCCCGCGCGGTGACGTGCCCCGTCCAGCCATTAGCGCTGACCGCTGCCTGCGGCATGGCTCGCAGATTGTGCACCCAGCCCGGGTGTCGCGGCTTCCCAGTGAATGTGCCGATCACCACATAATCATTGCCATGCTGCACATACAGCAGCGGAACCGTGCGCGGCCTGCCCGTCTTCGCGCCCTGTGTGGTCAACAGCAGCGCCGGGAATCCTGTCAGTGCGCTGAAGCTCCACCGACCTCGGCTCCAACGCATCAGGGGCGGATCAATGTACGTGGTCACGTTGAGGATGAACCAGCCGCCAAACCGCGTCCATGCGATGTGCTCCAGAAGTCGCTGCCACCAGTGGCGGTGATTGTCTGCCAATCGATTCCTCCTGTGAACGATGCGCGTATTTCCTCTGTACAGGCTGGCGATTTCCACTATACTTGATGCATCGTGAAACAGGAAACAAGAGTTCCCGCCCCAACCTCGCAGGTGTTCTTCGTGCATCCCGCCAATGCGCGTTTTGTGGAGGGCGCAACGACGCACATCCGCACCCGCCAGCGTATTGACCTCTTCGGGCATGGGATTGTGCTGGCGCTGCTGCTGGGATGCGGCGTATTGTTTGCCGTGTACACTGTCATCTACCTGCGTGATGAGATCGCCGCCCCGCCATCAAGTGAGCAGATCACTACGCTGGGGTTCGCCGCCCTGTTTGCACTAATCCCACTGATTCTCGTTGCCCTGGGCATCCCGAACTATCGGAGGCGCATCGGCGAGAGCCGCGAACGCCAGCGGCAGCTAGAGGAGAAGGGGCAGATCATCACAGGGGCGGTGATGGAGTACGACGTTCACTGGAAGCAGGCGTTCCGTCCCCGGCAGGGTGAGACGCGTGCGGTGCTGCGCTATCGGTTCCATGCGCCGGGGCAGAGCGAGATAATCGGCACGTACCACTGGGCGCAAATCCCCGTGCGACGCAAACCCGAACCCGGTACGCCTCTCGCCGTGCTGTACGTCGATGAGACGCTGCATGAGGTGCTATGACCCCGAACCCTGCGTACCTCCTCACATGGAACCCCGAACGCTGGGCATGGACGGAACTTGCTGATCAAGTTGCTATGGTTCGAGATGAAGGCGGGGTTGAGGATTCCTGGAGCGTAGGCAGCCGCCAGATCGCGCCCGGTGACCGCCTCTACCTGATCCGGTTGGAACGCCCCCCGCGTGGGATCATGGCTTCCGGGGTGGCGACCTCCGAGGTGTATGCCGCGCCTCACTGGGATGAACGCCGCGAGGGTCTGCGCCCCGCACATTACGTCGATCTGCGGTGGGATGCGCTGTT
>JAHEME010000257.1 GCA_024643825.1 Chloroflexota bacterium
AACCGGAGACGATGTCAGGCTTCAAGCTGGCGGGCGGGACAGCCTTCACCAGCCCCGATAACGGGAATGGGGCCAGTGGCGCAAACGGCGTCGATGGGCATCTCAACGGCCCAATTGACGATATTCAGCTTCGCTCATGGGGCATTCAGTTGGTCGATGGTCGTATGCCCGGCTTTGCTGCCATCGTCGGCGCGGCCAAATCTAATGAAGTCGCCGTGCAGATCGTGCGCGAGCTTCAGCGCCGCAACATCCTGACCTTCCTCAGCGGCAACGTCAACGGGCGCAGCATCATCCACCAGCTTCAGGAAGAGGGCGTCGAGCTAGGCTACGACACCTACACCGTCCCCTTCGGCACCGATACGATCAGCGCCGTGTATGCGCTGGGCTTTGCGGTGCGTTCCGCGCTGACTTTCGGCGGGCTGAAAGGCGGGATGTCGCGCGATATTCTGCTCTACAACAAGGAGCGGGTATTCGCCTTCGTGCTGGCTCTCGGCGAAGTGGATGACCTGAAGTATGCCGCCGCCGCTGGCGCGATCAACTTTGGCTTCCCGGTGATCGCCGATACGGTGATCCCCGAAATCCTGCCGACAGGTATCACCACCTACGAACATGTGGTCAGCGTCCCCTTCAATGAACTCGATGGGGCGGACGATCTGGAACGCGCGGAACGCCTGGTGCAGAAGTGCATTGAGGTGCGCGGCGTGAAGATCAAGCTGGCGGATGTTCCCGTGCCGGTTCCTTACGGCTCCGCCTTTGAGGGCGAGGTCGTGCGTAAGACCGATATGCGTGTCGAGTTCGGCGGCAAATACTCGCGCTGCTTTGAGTACCTCCAGATGGAGAAGCTCGAAGATGTGGTCGATGGCAAGATCGAGATCGTCGGCCCGAACTTTGACGAGATCGAACCCCAGGGCCACATGGATTTAGGCATTGTGGTTCAGGTGGCGGGCCGCCAGATGCAGGCAGACTTTGAGCCTGTGTTGGAACGCCAGATTCACTACTTTGTGAATGGCGCGTCCGGCATTCAGCACATCGGTCAGCGTGACATCGCCTGGATACGTTTGAGCAGCAACGCAGTTGATAAAGGCTTCAATATCGAACACCTCGGCAAGATTCTGCATGCGCGCTTCCATGCCGATTTCGGTGCGATTGTGGATAAGGTGCAGGTGACGCTGTATACCGATCCGACTGAGATCGAGCGCTGGCTGGCGGATGCCCGCAGCGCCTACGACTTCCGCAACAAGCGGCTGGCGGATCTCACCGACGACGCCGTAGAGGAATTCTACTCCTGCACCCTGTGCCAGTCCTTCGCACCGAATCACGTATGCATCGTCAGCCCGGAGCGTCTGGGGTTGTGCGGAGCCTACAACTGGCTGGACTGCAAAGCATCGTTCAGCATCAATCCCACTGGCCCCAACCAGCCGATCAAGCTCGGTTCGCTGATCGACGCAGACAAAGGTTACTGGTCGGGAACCAACGACTATGCAGGAGTCGGTTCGCATGGCGTGGTGAACGAAGTCGCCATGTACTCGATCATGGAAAACCCCATGACGGCCTGCGGCTGCTTTGAATCCATCGTCATGTTGATCCCCGAAGCCAACGGTGTGATGGTCGTCAGCCGCGAGGATACCAGTATGACCCCGGCGGGCATGACCTTCAGCACGCTGGCGGGGATGGCGGGCGGCGGGATGCAAACACCCGGTGTGATGGGCGTCGGCAAGTACTACCTGATCAGCCCCAAATTCATCTCTTCCGATGGCGGGTTCAAACGCGTCGTCTGGATGAGCAGCTATCTCAAGGAATCGATGGCTGACGAGTTGGCGGCTGTCGCCGAGCGTGAGGGCGATCCCGATCTAATCAATCGCATCGCCGACGAGCGTAGTGTCTCGAACGTCGAAGAGCTTCTGGCCTGGCTGGAGGAACACAATCATCCGGCGATGGCGATGGAAGCGATCTTCTAGGATGTTGAAATGCTGATCAGCATGGCATTGGATCTGTGGTGGCTCATCGGCGGGATCACGCTTCTTTCTGTCCTGCTGGTGCTGCTGCGCCGCCACGAAATCGGGCGAGCCTACCGCACCCGAACGCCCGCCCTGCTGATCAGCTATGCCATCGGGGGCGTCCTGTTCGGCATCGCGGCAATCGAGGTGTACCGCTGGGTGTTTGCGCTCTGGTCGCAGGCCGCCAGCCAGATTTACCTGGGGCTGGCAGTGATCCTTGGCCTCATCCTCACCACCGCCACATGGATCATGCGCCCGGTCTGGAAAGGGACTGCCACCCCGATCATTTTCACCATTATCAATTTCCTATGGGCAGGGGGGTATGGATGGTTCATCCCCCGATGGATTGAGTTGGGACAACCATGACAGCCGACAAACCCGTAAACATGCCAACCCTGGTTCGTGATTTGATGACGGTTGGCGTGCTCACCTGCCCGGCGGATGCGCCGCTGATCGACATCGCCCGATTCATGCTGGAGAAGAACCTCGATACCCTCGCCGTGCTGGATCACGAAGGGCATGCAGTCGGCGTACTGAGCCAGGATGAGCTGGTGCGGCGCTATTCGCAGGGAAGTCTGGACGACCTGATCGCCGAAGACGCCATGACAGAAGGCGTGCCGCAGGTTCCCCCGGATATCCCCCTCACGGCTGCCGCCGCTATGATGCTGGACATGGGCGTGCGCGCCGTGTATCTGATGCATAACTCTGGCGGGATCATTTACCCCGCCGCCATGATTTCCTACCGCCACATCCTGCGCCACATCACCGCGCAGAGTGAAGACGATTTACGAGACCTCGGGATCAAAGCCGAGCGTCGTTCCCCCATCGACGTGTTCATTGAGAAACGCGATGCGGCGCGACGCGCAGCAGAATCCCACCATGAGGAGTGAACCCATGCCAGTAGAAATTCCAAAAGATAAATGGGCCGGAACAGTGAAGACGATCACACTCGGCGCGACCTCCGATCAGGGCGGGACACGTGCCCGCACCGTGACGGTCGGCGGCGAAAGCACACTCCCCTTCCTGCACTTCGAGGCTCCCACGCCCCATCGCCCGGTGATCGCGCTCGAAATCCGCGACCGCCGCCCGGATGACTGGTCGCCGCTGCTGCTCGAAACCTGGAGCGAGGTCGCCGACGACCCGGCACGCTGGGCCGCCGCCGCTGAAGAAGCCGGGGCAGACCTGATCGAACTGATGATCAGCCCCACCGGAGCCGATGGCAATCCGACCACACCGCAGGCAGCAGTCGATGCGGTGAAAGCGGTGCTGGGCGCAACCGGTCTGCCGCTGATTGTCTTTGGCCCCGGTCAGGCCGATCTGGATAACGAGCTTCTGGTCCCGGTTGCCGAAGCCACCAAGGGCGAACGGCTCGTACTGGGCATCTGCGAGGATAAGAACTATCGCACCATCGTGGCTGCTGCCCTCGCCAATGATCACCTCGTCAATGCTCGCACGCCGATGGATGTGAACCTCGCCAAGCAGCTCAACATCCTGATCACCGATATGGGCCTGCCGCTGGATCGGATCATCATGGATCCGACGACGGGCGCGCTCGGCTACGGCATGGAATACGGCTACTCGGTGATGGAGCGTCTGCGGCTGGCGGCGCTTCAGGGTGATGCCATGACTCAGCTTCCTATGCTGGTGACTCCCGGCTTCGAGGCCTGGAAGACCAAAGAGTCGAAAGTCGGCGAAGGCGTTCCCGACACCTGGGGAGTCTGGCTCGACCGGGCGATCAACTGGGAGACGCTCACCGCGGTCAGCCTGATCGAAGCGGGCGCGGATATTCTGGTGCTGCGCCACCCGGAGAGTCTGCGCCGCGTGTGCAGCGCCATTGACGAACTGATGGCCGTCCCTGAGATGGCTTGATCTGGTAACCAAGGAGAATTCGGAATGGCTCTCTCAGGCATTCAAATTTACAAGATGCTGCCGCAAACCAACTGTAAGGAATGCAGTTTCCCGACCTGCCTCGCCTTCGCGATGAAGCTTGCAGCCAAGCAGGTAGAACTTTCCGCCTGCCCCTACGTGACCGAGGAATCGAAGGCCGCACTGGCTGAATCTGCCGCGCCGCCGATCCGTCTAGTGACGCTCAAGGCGAACGGCAACGAGGTCAAAGCGGGCAACGAAGTGGTTCTCTTCCGCCACGAAAAGACCTTCTACCACAAACCGGGGCTGTTCATCCGTGTGCGCGACGACCAGAACGAAGACGCGATCAAACAGAAGGTCGCAGCAGCCGATGGCTATCAGGTGGAATACGTCGGCATCGATCTGTTCGTCGATGGGTTCGCAGTAGAAGCCGCCAGCGGCGATCCGGGGGCGTTTTCCGCCGCTGTGAGCGCCGTGCGGGAAGCGACTCACCGCCCACTGATCCTGATCGCACAGGATGCGGGTGTGATGGAAGCGGGTCTGCGGGCCATCGATGGCGAGCATCCCCTGATTTACGGGGCGAACAGCGATACGTGGCAGGCATTCGCGGAACTGGCGAAGCAGCATGAAGCGGCCCTCGGTGTGGCGGCCCCTTCTCTTGAGGAAATCGCCGACCTCACTGAGAAGATCAAGGAAGCAGGCGTCGAAGACATTGTCATCGATCCGATGGTGCGCGACCTGAACACGTCGCTCATTCTCAGCACCCAGATTCGGCGGCTGGCATTGAAGTCGAACTTCCGCGCGCTGGGCTACCCGATGATCGCGTTCCCTGGTGACGCTGACGATCCTTCACGGGAATCGAGTCTGGCGGCACAGGCCATCGCTAAATATGCGGGGTTCGTGGTGCTGGATACCTTCAGCCCGGAACTGGTCTACCCGCTGATGGTGATGAGGGAGAACATCTACACTGATCCGCAGAAGCCGATTCAGGTTACGCCCGGTCTGTATCCAATCAACGATCCGAAACCCACCGATCCAGTGCTGGCGACCACCAACTTCAGCATCACGTACTTCAGCGTCGCCAACGAGGTCGAAGGCTCCGGGCTGCCCGCATGGCTGTTAGTCACCGATGCCGAAGGCATGAGCGTGCTCACCGCATGGGCGGCGGGCAAGTTCGATGCCGAGCGCATCGCCAAAGCGGTCAAGGAATTCGGTGTGGCGGAGAAAGTCAGCCAGAAGCGCATCATCCTGCCGGGGCATGTCGCTGTACTCTCCGGTGAGTTGGAAGAGGAACTCCCCGATTGGGAAGTTCGTGTTGGCCCGCGCGAGGCCGTTGACCTGCCCTCGTTCATGAAGCAGGCGCTATAACAGCAGGACTTACGCAGTTGAATGCAGAGGTAGGCGGGCGAAAGGCCTTTCGCCCGCCTACGAATGAACGTAACTCTGCGTAAGCCTTAACACTTGCTTTTCTCCCCTCTCCGG
>JAHEME010000258.1 GCA_024643825.1 Chloroflexota bacterium
CACCACTGCCACCACTGTTATTATTGTTATTATTCTTCCCGCCTCCGCCGCTTTCTGGGGTGTTCGTTGGGGCAGCACCCTGCCCAATGATGATCAGGTTGGCGCTGTCCCAGTAGATATCGGTTTGTGTGACCGGGAAGGTGGTTTTCCCGCGCAGCCATACCGTGATTTGCTTTCCGGTAGCGGTCGCTTCTACGCTGAACAAGCTGTAATTATCGCGCGCGCTCTGGATGCCCGACCAGACGATGTTACCTGAATCAGGGTTATCGCCCCCGGTAGGATCAATGCCAATGCGCATCTGCACATCGGTATCCGAATTGCCTTTGCTGGCGTCCGTAGTAGACCATGCATGCCCATAGGCGGTGAAGCGATATACATTCCCCGGTGTTACATTGGGGACAATCTGGAGGAGTCCGCCATCGTAATCCAGATACTGCTCCCAGAAGCTGGCCGCACGTAGACCAGTCTTCACGCGCTGCGGCGCTTCGGCGAGGTTGTAGCGCGGTGGTGCCCCACTATCTTCCCAGAACGGAGCCCATTCATCCGGGATCTCTCGTGCATCATCCCCACTCCATTTGTAGGAGCCGGATTCGAAATCCCCGTTCCGAAGCTGGTTATCCTGCTGCTGTGGCGCACCGAGCGCAGGCTGTGCTGCGAGCATCGTGGTGGTTAGTACGATGCCTACTCCGGCCAACCCAATCGAGCGTATCAATTTCATCAAAAGTCCCTCTCAATCACCGCCTGCTTTCTCCGACAAATGGAAAAGCAAGGCATCATCTTCTTGGTCCAGGTTCGTTTGTGCGATGTGAACCCGATCCCCGGTGGTCGGATCATACAACCCAAGCCGGATGCTCAGATCTCTTCCCTGACCCGTTCCAAGGAATGAAAGCCGGATCGTCTGAATAATAACGCTTCCAGGACGCCAGGACAACGGCGGATAATAAATGGTTCCAGGGGGTTCGTCAAACTGCGAGATGATGTTTCCCGCCTCATCCACGAGGTGAACAAACACGTTCATGGGTTGGTCTGGCGGTTGGGTCTGGCTCCAGGAAAGTTCCATAGCTTCCCCCTTCTCTGAGGGGGTGAAACGCACATCTGCCAGCCGAAGTCCGTTCTCAAATTGGGCGAGCGGGGGGGATGACTCTGCCGTGTTTCGTGGCGCTGCGGAGAACTGTACATACAGCCGCAGCAACTCAGGGTCGAGGTCGCCACGAGTCATCGGACCGGGATCTACGGTGATCGTTGAATCCTCAGAGAGAACATTCAGCGCCGCGTCCAGTCCTTCATAGGGCCACGCAAACAGGGTTAGCGATGGTGCATCGGTGGATAGAGATTTACCCTCGTCATAGAGGCTAACGTCTGGATGAACGGCCAGAAACTCAACCGATGGAAACGTCGTCCAGAAGCGGCGGTCTACGAATACAGTTCCCTGTGATTGGTTGATCGCATCGGCGAGATCAGTGGCCTCAGCCTGGAAGAAGTAGCCGCGCACGGGGTCAGTCTGGTAGCAGCCGACGTAGGAATAGCCAGAAAGCGCAATCAGGGGGGCGGGGCGGCAGCCGAAGTAATCCCGCGCGGTCAGGAACAGGCTGAGGATCAGCATCACTACAATGCCCGCCGATGCGACTGCCTCCCCGCGACGATAGGCGCGGCTGACGGCTTCCCATGCTTCATGGAGTACCAGAGCCGGAATCACGATCACCGTAGGGATCACGCCCACCGCCCGCAGGAAGTGCGGCGCATCGTCAGCAAGGAAGGTGGGCAGGGCCATCACCGCTGTCCAGATCAGGCAGACAACCAGCACGGGCCGCTTCCGCCAGCGAGCCAGCGCCAGCCCGACTCCGGCGACGAAGGGAATGCTCAACAGGGGATCGAACACCGGATGCCCCGGTACGTTGTGCCGCCAGATCGTATCGCCCCGCCATGTGAACATCCCCAGCGTGCGGAATAGATTGGTCACCGCGACCTGTGGGAAGTCGGCGCGATTCCAGATCGCTACCTGTCCGCTGCGTCCCAGTACGATCTCTGGATATTGAAGGGTGTAAACTCCCAGCGGCAGGGCGACGATCAGCGCCGCGCTGAGTATGATGAGTACAATTGCTGTCCGCTGGCGCAGCCAGTCTCGATGCCATAGCCAGCCATAGAGCGCGATTCCCAGCAGGGCGACGGGCGTAAAACGCACCGCGAGGTAGGTATAGAAACTCGCTCCATAGAGCGCGCCCGCGCTCACAGCCCATGCTCTCGATTTTTGTTTGAAAGCCAGCGCACCCGCGCTCAGGAAGAGAGCTGTGAACAACGGCAGCAGAATCGCGCGGAAGCCGATGTGACTCAGATGGACATGCCACAGGGTGACGGCTAGAATCGCGGCACTGAGAAGCCCTACCCGCCGATTTGCCAGCGCCGACCCCATCCAATAGACGGCTGGGAGGGTCAGCAGCCCGACGATAGCGGCAGGCGCGCGTACGCCCAGCGGAGTGCGCCCTGCCATGCCGATGGTCGCCGCCATCGCGTAGATGAACAGCGGTTCGCGTCCATTATTGGCTTCAAAGTATAGTGGGTGTGCACCATCGAGAACGCGCAGCGCGTCTAGTCCATTGATCGCCTCATCCTGATACAATCCATACGGACTATGGCCCAGCGCGTGCACGCGCAGTGTAGCCCCGGCAGCGATGAGGAGCAGCAGGCAGATCGTCAGCACACGCTGGGCGATCATGTCTTCGTGTGAGATAGTCTGCACGCGAGCGTCTCTCCAATTGCGAATGGCGCGTGCGCGTCATTATGGCCTGAGTGGGAACGACCCGCCACAAGAACAGGGAGGTGGTATGGCACGAACGGTAGTGGGCGTGATGGGCGGCGGCGATTACGCTTCCGAGCAGTCGATCCGCAATGCTTATCGTCTCGGTGAGTTGATCGCCGAGGAAGGCTGGGCGCTGCTGAACGGGGGGCGCAACGTGGGCGTGATGGCGGCTTCGGCTGCCGGAGCGCGCAGTAAGGGTGGGCTGACCATCGGCGTACTGCCCGATTCCAGCACCCGCTTTGCCTCACCGGAGATCGATATTGCTATCGTGACGGGCATGGGCGATGCTCGCAATGTGATCAACGTGCTCTCCAGCGATGTGATCATCTCCTGCGCCGGGGGGCCGGGGACGCTCTCTGAGATTGCGCTGGGGCTCAAGAATGGACGGACGGTGATCCTGGTGAACTTCGATATTGGTCCGGTCTTCATGGAGTACGCGGGGGAGCGTTTGCTCCGTGCTGCAACCCCGGAGGAAGCGATTGAGCTTGCACGGCAGGCCCTCGCCCAGAAGTAAGCGATGGCGCATCACGGCGGCGGGCCTGGGATTCTTGCTCCTTGCCGGGGTGGTCGCTATTCGCCTCTGGTTGTTCACCGATTTGCCCGATGTGCGCGATCTAAGCGCGGGGCTTCAGAAGTCGTCGATCCGCATCACTGACCGCTATGGGCGGCTGCTCTATGAAGTGATTGGCGAGGATGCGGGCCGGAACACCGTTGTTCCGCTGGCGGAGATTCCGCAGGCATGCCAGCAGGCGACCATCGCAACCGAAGACGCCGACTTCTATACCAACCCCGGCGTGGATGCGCGAGCAATCGTCCGCGCCATCTGGATCAACTTCCAGGGCGGCGAGGTTGTCTCCGGCGGGAGTACGATCACCCAGCAGGTAGCGCGGAATCTGCTGCTTGATCCGCAGGAGCGCGCCGAACGCACCCTCACGCGCAAACTACGCGAGAGCATCCTCGCCTATCGTCTGGCGCAGAATTACACCAAAGACGAAATCCTGGCGCTGTACCTCAACCAGACCTACTATGGCAACCTGGCCTATGGCATTGACGCGGCGGCAAGGGCTACGTTCGGCAAATCGGCGGATGAACTCGACCTCGCCGAATGTTCGCTGCTGGCGGGGTTACCCCAGGCTCCGTCCGTGTACGATCCGCTGACCGACCCGGAAGCGAGTAAGACCCGGCAGGCGGTAGTGCTGGGTCTGATGGTAGAGCGTGGAGCGGTTACGCAGGATCAGGCTGATGCCGCCTCCCGCGAATCGCTGGCCTTTGCCGCCGAACGCTACAGCATCGAGGCCCCGCATTTTGTGATGACCGTTGTCCGCCAGTTGGAAGAAACCCTGCCTCCGGAAGTTCTGTATGGCGGTGGGTTGGAAGTCAAAACTACCCTTGACCTCGACTGGCAGCACACTGCCGAGCGCATCGCCCGCCGCCATCTCGAACTGCTCAACACGCCCAGCCTGGGTGATCCGCCGCACAACGCCACCGATGCCGCGCTCGTCGCCCTCGATCCGCACACCGGGCAGGTGCTGGCGATGCTCGGCAGCCCGGATTACTTCGATACCAACATCAGCGGCGCGGTGAATATGGCATTTGCGCGCCGTCAGCCCGGCTCGTCGATCAAGCCGATCACCTATGCGGCGGCTTTTGACCCGGCACAGCCAGAGCCGATGACTGCCGCTACTATGCTGCTCGACGTGCGCACGTCGTTCGTCACCCACGAGGGATTCGCCTACACGCCCGTCAACTTTGATCGGGATGAACACGGCCCGGTGCTGGCGCGCGAGGCGCTGGCTTCCAGCTACAACATCCCGGCGGTGATCGTGCTCAAGACCATCGGCATGGATCGGTTGTTTCAACTAGCGGCGCGCATGGGGCTGACCACCTTCACCGATCCCTCCAGTTACGATCTTTCGCTGACGCTGGGCGGTGGCGAAGTCCGCCTGTTGGAGATGGTCGGAGTTTATGCGGCGTTCGCCAATGGAGGCCAGCGCGTACACTCCACGATGATCCTGAGCGTGACGAACGAAGATGGCGACCTCGTGTGGCAGCCTGATTCGTTCCCGCCGGAACAGGTGATCGACCCGCGCGTGGCATGGCTGATCAGCGACATCCTCAGCGATAACCTGGCCCGCGCCCCGACCTACACCACGCACAGCATCTTGCAAATCGCGCGTCCGGCAGCGGTCAAGACGGGGACAACCACCGATTTCCGCGATAACTGGACGATTGGCTATACGCCGAATCTGGTGGTAGGCGTGTGGGTGGGCAACGCGAACAGCGATCCGATGATCGGCATCAGTGGAGTCAGCGGTGCAGGCCCGATCTGGCATCAGTTCATGAGAACGGTGCTGCGCGGGCAGCCCGCGTTGACCTTTGACCGCCCGGATGGAATGACTCAGGTGACGGTTTGCGCGCTCTCTGGCCTTCTGCCGACTCCCGCCTGCCCCTACACGCGCGAGGAATGGTTCATCGATGGAACCGTACCCACCGAGCCAGATGCGATCTATCAACAGGTGACTTTCGATGCAGCGACGGG
>JAHEME010000259.1 GCA_024643825.1 Chloroflexota bacterium
CGTAGTTTAGTATCTTTTGAGTCTCTGAAGTGATCTCTATTTGGATTGTCATACCGGATATCATACACACAACCCGATCCGTTTTTCAAAATCGTAGTTTGTGACCGTTTTCAGTATAGCATACATAAGATCTTATTAACGGAAGAAGGGGATGGCAGAGATGGAAAACGTGATCGGCGATTACCTATTTCTCTCATTGATTCCAACCATAGCTGCTATTATCATCGGCGGATCAGTAGGCTTTGCTTACGCAGTTCTCATCCAACGTTTACTAGCAAGAGCGCCATCTATACAGCGATGGATTACGATCATTCCCTGGCGTGCTCCCGTCTTTTCCCTACCGCTTTTGCTGCTGGTGACGATGATCATCCCTCTTGTTGTTTTTGACTTTGGGCTTGGCATTGAGTCGGGTATTGCGGGTGTGGGAGCTACTTCACTCCTATTTGCAGTTCCTCTCAGCGCCAGCGTTTTTCTCGGACAGTGGTCACCACGGCCCTTACACATCAAACTGTGGGCGGCAGCGCGGAGCTTACTGGTAGCCTCGCTTGTGTTGGGAGTTTTCACCGCGCGCGTGGGCGCATCTGGAGTGGGTCAACCTTTCTTCGCCGCGACCGGATTCGACGCTGCTTACCAGTCATTCTGGCAGGTGTTTAGGCTGGCGCTTGCCTGTGATCTCGTGCTCGGTATGGGCGAAGCAGTGTTGTGGAATCAACCCTGGTTGGGTTACAAGAGATAATGACATACGCACCCGAAAGGTTATTCAAGTCAGAGCACATCTCGTTTGCACCTTTGATCACCCCCGCGAGAATCGCTGCTCCTTGAACGGATCAGCATCATTGTGATAGCCCGCCTGCTCCCAGAAACCTAATCGATCCTTCTCGGCAAATTCGAGGCTGCGTACCCATTTGGCGCTCTTCCAGAAGTAGCGTTTGGGAACCAACGTCCGCACCGGGTAGCCGTGATCCGGGTCAAGCGGCTTGCCATCGAACTTATAGGCCAGCATCACGTCATCATCCAGCATCGCATCCAGCGGCATGTTGGTCGTGTAGCCATACTCGCAGTGCGCAATTACGTACTTCGCTTCCGGCTTCACGCCCACCATCTCCACGATGTCGCGGAAGAGCACACCTTCCCACAGAGTATCAAACTTGCTCCACCGCGTCACGCAATGAATATCGGTGGTGATCGTGTGGGTGGGCAGCGCAGTGAACGCTTCCCAGGTCCATACCTTCTCTTCGTTCACCAGACCGAACGCGCGCAGATTCCATGTCGCCAGATCGGTGCGCGGAACCGGGCCATAATGAAGAACAGGAAATTTCAGCGTTGTTGACTGCCCCGGTGGGAGCCGTCCCTCCGCCAGCATACGATTTTCCAGATCGCGTCTCTCGTCAAATAGCATCGCATCCTCCACGCAAAGAGTGCTGTAGGGTATAGAAATCGCCACGTTCTCGTACCATAGTCTAGCGGCGGCGATCCGGGATGGCAACCTCGCACGAATCAAAAACACCGCCTATTAGGACGGTGTTCTGTATACCCAGAGATTCTCTACTGATGAGTGAGATTGTGCAGATGACCACGCAGATTCTCAATGGCCTCATTGAGGCTGCCGCGAATGGCGGCGATCTCTTCGCTGGTACGCTCAGGGTCATCAAGCGAAAGATTGTCGATCAGTAGGCCAACGCCATACATTGCCTGAAGCACATCATCCTGAAGTTTGCGCGCAAATTGCTCACGCTCATTGAGCATCGCCAGATCAAGCGACTGCTGCTGATAAAGCAGGCTCTGAATCACGACAGCGGCGTACCCGGCCAACAGTTCGATCACCTGCTGATCTTCCTCGGAGAACGGGTCCCCGTTCTCTTTGTTGGCGAAATACAGATCGCCGAGCACCTTCCCAGAGATTTGAATCGGGACGCCGAGAAACGAAGCGACATCCGGGTGGGTGGTGGGAAACCCTTCAAAATACGGATGCTGGCGCACATCAGCAAGACGCACGCTCTCCCCCTTGCCTAGCAGGATGCTCAGAATGCCGCGACCAATCGGGGGGTGCGCCTCCGGCCCGGCTGTCTCTGGCGCAAGCCCCGACGTGATGAAGTGCGCCATCGGCTCGCCGGGTTCGCCGGGAATACCGAGTGCGCCGATCTCAGCACGGATCATTTCCCGCGCGTTTTCGATGATCGTAGTCAGGGCCGTTTCGACATCATGCGCCTCTGCGACCATGGCGGTGATACGATGTATTCGGCCTAGCTGTTGAGTCCAATGACCTGAAGTGGGTGTGCTCGTCGTAGTTTCCATAATACTCAAGCCTACAGGAGATCGCGGGAATTCAGATAGTGATAGTCCTCATTGCTCAGGCATGATCTCTGACACGTTTCTACCTCAGAATACGCCCATCCGATCAGTAGTTCAAGTCACCCGCCACGAACGCAGCCGTGCGTGGATCGCGCGGGGACTCGAAGAACTGGCGCGTAAGCGCGTTCTCAACAAGATCACCTTCCATCAGGAGAAGCACGCGCGTCGCCAGACGCCGCGCCTGAAAGATGTTGTGCGTCACAAGGATCACGGTTGTCCCGGCGCTGCGCTGGGTGGCGATCAGGTCTTCGATCAGCCGTGCTGTCCCCATATCGAGGTTGGCGGTCGGTTCATCCAGCAGCAGCACGCGCGGCTGCACAACCAGCGCACGAGCCACCGCGATGCGTTGGGCCTCCCCACCTGATAGGGTGCGGGCATCGGCCCCGGCTAACTCACTCATCGATACCGCTGCCAGTGCCTCGCGGATGCGATCATCGGCATCGCGCTCCCCGCGTACCCGCAGACCGTAGGCGACATTGTCATACGCGCTGCGCGAAAGCAGCACCGGGCGCTGAAAGACCATCGCCATCTGCCGCCTGTCGGCAGTGGTCGCGTTCGCTGCTGTGATGATCCGTCGATCCAGATGCAGCGAAATTGCCCCGGAGGATGGCGGTTGCAAGAGGGCCAGCAGCCGCAGCAGTGTACTCTTACCCGCCCCGCTTGGCCCTACGATGCTAACGACCTCACCCTCCTCTACTGCCAGCGAGGGCACGTTGAGCACGGTACGCGGGCCATAAGTCTGCTTCACATCCCGCAGCGCATACACGAGAGGAATCATCGTGGGTTGCCCACGCGCCCCTGAGCCATCACCATCGCCAGATTGGTGACGAAGGCCAGCGCCAGCAGAATGATGCCCAGCGCCAGACCTAGATCGAAATTACCCTTGCGAGTTTCCAGCACAATCGCAGTGGTGAGCACACGCGTCCGGCCTTCGATGTTCCCGCCCACCAGCATCACGGCCCCCACCTCGGAGATGATCGAGCCGAACCCCGCCACCAGCCCCACCAGCAGCCCGAAGCGTGCTTCGAATAACTGAGCCAGCGTCTCCTGCACAGGCGTCGCGCCCAGCGCGCGCACCTGCTCTCGCAGCGAGGGATCGACGGCTAACACACTGCTCATAGTCACACCCACGATCAACGGTGTAGCGATGATCACCTGCGCCAGCACCATCGCGCGGACGGTGAACAACCATCCGAGGCTGCCCAGCGGCCCGGCGCGCGAGAGCATCAGATAGACAACCAATCCCACCACGACAGGTGGCAGGCCCATCCCGGTATAGACGACGGTGGTCAGCAGACGCTTGCCGGGCAAATGGGCCAGCGCCAGCCACGCCCCGGCAGGAATCCCGATAGCGACGCTGATCGCCAGCGCACTCACCGTGACTTGCAATGACCGCCCCGCAATAGCGAGCACCTCCGCATCCAGCGAGGTGATCAACTGGAACGCCTGCCGCAGCGCGTCGAGAAACGTAGCGATGAGTTAGCTCCCTCCGTCCGGGTGTGCCGCCCGCCACTGCTCCGAGTCGGGCACGAACATCTGCAAACCGTTGATCTCATAGCCGCCGATGCGACCCTGAACATCGACGGATGTGATCCACTCTGCGAATTTCTGGGCGAGATCATAATTCACGCCGGGATGCTTTTCCGGGTTGACGGGGATCACGCCATAGGGGTTGAAAAGGATCGGATCGCCCTCATACAGGATGGCGAGATCGAGGCCATCCACCTGCATACGGGCATAGGTGGCACGATCTGTGAGAGTATACGCCTGCTGCTCCGCCGCCAGCGTGAGCACCGCTCCCATCCCTTGACCCGCCGACTCGTACCAATCACCTGCCGGGACGATGCCAGCGTCTTCCCAGATCGCCAGTTCTTTCGTGTTCGTGCCGCTGTCATCGCCGCGAGAAACAAACGTGGCTTCCGTGTCAGCGATGGCGGCGAAGGCATCCGCCGCGCTCGGCTGATCGGCGATTCCCGCGGGGTCATCCGCCGGGCCAACGATCACGAAGTCATTGTACATCACGTCGTACCGCTGCGTGCCATCTCCGTTGGCGACAAACTCATCCTCCCGCGCGCGGGCATGCACGAGCAGCACATCAGCATCCCCACTGGCCCCCATTTCGAGAGCCTGCCCGGTTCCAACAGCGATCACGTCTACCGATACGTTGTACTGCTGCTCGAAGTCCAGCAGAATACTATCCAGCAGCCCCGAATCCTGAGTGCTGGTGGTGGTGGCAAGGACGAGTCGCAGCGGCTCCTGGCTAACGCTGCCGCAAGCGGCAAGCAGCGACATAAGACCAACAAGAAGCAGAATTGAGGCGACCTTCCTCTGCATAGTATTTCAACTCCAATGAGGGTAAGAGTATTTCCAATCGAGTCTAGCACAGCGAAGGTGCTCTGTCACTGCGAAGTTGCATAGGAAGAGCATAGTCAATTCGCGACTCGCTTCGGCAGTATGCGCTTGTCTCACAATCCGGCTATACTCTGGGTATTCTCTTTGCGTTCTTGTATCCCACAGACCAACAGCGACAGGAGCTGTTGGTCTTTTTCTTTCAATCGGCCCGATCAACGGGATACCCTACCCAGGAAAAAGGAGCCAGACTTTGGCAAAGAAACTTTATGTTGGCAACCTCAGCTATGAGACCACCGAAACCGACCTGAAGGGTCTGTTCGCGGAGTTTGGCACGGTTGCATCAGTAACCCTCATCAAAGACCGTGAGACAGGAACCTCCAAGGGCTTTGCGTTTGTGGAAATGGAAACGCAGGAGGGTGCTGATCAGGCTCGCCAGAAGCTCAACAACACCATGATGAACAATCGTGCCCTCAAAGTCGACGAAGCACGTCCACCCCGCACCGATGGCGGCAGTCGTGGCGGCGGTGGTGGTGGCGGTCGGAGCTTCGGCGGCGGTGGTGGTGGTGGTGGATATGGCGGTGGCGGCGGTGGCTACGGTGGAGGTGGCGGGTACGGCGGAGGTGGTGG
>JAHEME010000260.1 GCA_024643825.1 Chloroflexota bacterium
AAAGTCGTTAGCCTGGCTGCCCATCTGAAGGATCAATTCTCTCCTTCTTTCCATGGCTGAACGGCGCTCGTTCAGGCCATCGATGATCAAGATGGTGATGGCAATACTCACTAGCTCGGTGCTGGCATTGGCATAAAACTCGGTGACAAATACTATCAAGTCAAAGGAGCCAGGGTGAAGAAGTTCAAATCCGCGGACGGCACTGGTAATGCCTAATGACAATAGGACTCCCCCAAGAATTCGTGCCGCATTCCACCACCGGATCATTGCAATGAAGCGGGAAACAAGGGCCATTAGCAGATGAAAGATCTGTCGAATAGTAATACCCATTGCTATTTTCTCCCTGTTATCTCATTGCGAAAGCAGCTATTCCTTGCCGCGATACGCGGGTGAGCCATTGTACTCTGACCGCCAGAACTCCGGGTGTTGCGGATTGGTGAAGCGCGTCATGTCGGTGTCCGGTGTCCATTTGGTGTCGTCAGGCAGCGTGGTATCTTTGTCCAGCAAGGCGGCATGCAGGTATTTTGCCCCTTGCAGGTTCGCTTCAAGAAGGTTTACCCCCTGAAGGTTGGTGGTCAAATTTGCCTCTTCCAGATCCGCAAATGATAGATCTGCCCCTGCCAACCTGGTATTTGTGAAGTCAACCCTTTGCAGGTTGGCTGCTACTAATTTGGCTCCTTTCAGGTTGGCATACACCAGGCGAGAGCCTTCCAGATTGGCGTTTTCGAGATTGGCTGCCGCGAGGTCAGCACTCTCCAGGTTTGCCTGCTGGAGTGCGCTTTCGACCAGATTTGCCCGTTGAAGATTGGCCTGATCCAATTGTGTTCCGTCCAGGCTGGCCTGCCGGAGATCTGCGCCTTGCAAATTGGCGCGCCTCAACCACGCCCCGCGCAAGTCGGTATAGGTCAGGTTAGCCCCTTGCAGGTTGGCACCCTCCAGGCTTGCTCCCCGGAGCGAGCCATCCATATGCCATCCATTGATCGATGCTATTCGTATCGCTTCCAACGAAAAGTCATTGGATAGGCTGCCCATTTGCTGAATGATGGCCCGCTTGTGCTGCGCTTCCGCCTCGGCCCGTGCTTCTGCACTGCGCCGCTTTGCCAGCAGCACCTCGATCAGCAGAAAGGTGAGGAACGCGCCAAACATCTCGGTTCCAAAGTTTTGCGAGAACCCATCAGCCCATGAGGCGAGGTCGGGTTCCAGTGTCTGGAAGTGAAAGAAGAGTGACGCTCCGACCGCGCCAAAGAACAACCCGATCAGAATGCCGAGCACAAGCCCATCGCTGATGCCGCCAGATGTGCTGGTCGCCGGTTCCCTGACAGGTCGAAAGACACTTCTTCTACCGTCTGCGTCCATTAGATACCCCTTTGGTAAAAGATGATTCTGCTTATGATAGAGCAAAAAAGTCCCTGCGGGAAGACACGATCAGCAGATGCCATAACAACCCAGACCCTGACACGGATACGCGCCGTAGGCTCGCGGACTGCCTCAGCCCACCCCGGAACACGTCTCCTTTTCTGCCATTATGCGAGAATCGCGTTCAGGTGTATCCTGATGCGACTATTCGTTTGCACAGGGAGCAATCATGACTATGAAATCAGCATCACCAGGCGGCAAAAAACCGGGTGCATTGAAGCGCGCAAGCAAGTATGCGATCTGGTTTGCGTTGGCTGGCGTCATTCTTGGCCTTCTCAACAGCGAACAACTGGGGTTAGTTCCTACCGTCCTCTTAACGACGATATGCACCACGGCGTTCGGCGTCACTCTGGTGACCGTCATCTTTGCTGCCCGGAATCAGACGGCGAACCCGATAGATGATCCCAACGAGGATGCGTTTGACGATGGATAGCCAAACTGCGGGCAGAGGTCTTCCTCAGACCCACTAGATGGGTTCCATTTTTAGGGGAGCCGATCCCTGGTTCCGCTTTCCGTCATGAACCTTCTGCCAACTATTTTCCCCGCCCACCTACCCCAATAAGTGGGGTGGGCACCTCCCCCATCCAGCCTCAATAATGGTATACTCAGGATAGAAACAGTCCAGGTACACTCTACGCCCTGAGCCTTCGTCCCCTTCATTTGATCGAGGAAACCCATGAACGCCGTGGAAATTGAGAATCTCACCTGCGTCGATGGGTACGTGCCTCGTAAGCAACCCAATCTCTGGCCTCACCGACCACATCTAGCACTCGTCTCATCAACGATCAATAGGAAGATTGCCCACCTTTTCTAGAAGGGAGACAGAGCAATGCCAATATCCATTTTTCTTATCCTGGTCGTCGGACTCAGTGTCGCTATGTATTTTTTGATCAGACCGCTACAGTTCTTCAGCAACCGGCAATGGCTGGTCAGTCATGGTTTTTTGCTTGCTGGTCTTGGCTTCATTCTCGGCTGGCTGTGGTTCAATCGGGGCCAATTTGAGCAGATTACCATGCTGATGGGCGGAATCTGGTCTTTAGCTGGCGGCCTTTGCTTTGTGGTGGGCTATATCGTAACAAGGAAAGCTCAAGGCTAATGAGGCGAAATGGACAGCACCAGCCAGCTTTGATGCTTGAATCATCCGTTTAGCACCCGGAGCCGATTGACGCACCAAGACCAATGGCGACCAAACACAGGACGAAACTCCGCTCATTACGCCTGCCAGATTTTCTAACAAGGCCATGCGGATAAGCCTTCTTTCCCTTCATCCCATCGAGGAAACCCATGAACGTCGTAGAAACTGAAAACCTGACCCGTATCTATGGCAGCGGCGACGCGCAGGTCACGGCTCTTGACCATGTATCCCTGCATGTGGAACCCGGCGAGTTCGTCGCCGTGATGGGGCCAAGCGGGTGCGGCAAATCAACGCTGCTACACCTGATCGGCGGGCTGGACAGCCCCAGCGAAGGGCTGGTCAAGATCGATGGGCAGGACCTGAGCGCATTGAACGATGACGCGCTCACCGACCTGCGCCGCCAGCGGATCGGGTTCATCTTCCAGTTCTTCAACCTGATCCCGACCCTGACGGCGCTGGATAACACCGCACTGCCCCTGGTGCTGGGCGGCACCAAGCCTGCCGACGCGCAGGCCCGCGCCGCCGAATGGCTACAGAAGCTCGAAGTCGCCGACCGGCGCACGCATCGCCCGGAGGAACTCTCCGGGGGGCAGCGGCAGCGCGTGGCGATTGCGCGCGTGCTGGTCACCGAACCCTCG
Source organism: Chloroflexota bacterium (assembly GCA_024643825.1). Taxonomy (GTDB): domain Bacteria; phylum Chloroflexota; class Anaerolineae; order Aggregatilineales; family UBA3940; genus JAHEME01. The sequence goes on from JAHEME010000260.1 coordinate 3,190, forward strand.
CTGATCCTCGCCGATGAGCCGACGGGCAACCTCGACTCAAGCGCGGCGGATGACTTCGCCAAACTGCTGCGGGAAACGGTTGACAAGTGGGAGCGAAGCATCCTGCTGGTGACGCACGACCCGCGCATCTCGTCCTACGCGGATCGCATCCTTCAGATGAAGGACGGGCGGATCACCGAGGAGACCAGGAACGGCAAGAAGCCCGCTGCGAAGGAGGTCATCCATGCGTGAACTCCCGCTGGCAATCAGCTATCTGAAAGGCCGCCCGGCCCGGACGATCATGACGATCCTCTCGATTGTGATCGGGGTGATGATCATGTTCGGGCTGAACGGGATGGCCCCTGCTCTGCAAGACCTGTTCATCTCCAACACACAGTCGGTGGCGCTTGCCAACGTCGATCTGTACGTATCCCGCAAGGATGGCAGCTTCTTCCGCCAGGAGGAGCTTCAGCAAGTTGCCGCCATTCCAGGGATGGAATCGACGGCAGCGATGATCGTGCGGGCGGTCTCTGTGCCACCGGGCCGCTACAAGACGCCTAACGAGAGCGACATCACCACGATTCAGGTGTTCGGAGTGGATACCTCGACCACCGATGAGACCTTCAATGTGATCACCGCTGGAGGACGACGGCTGCTGGATGGTCGCACCCTGCAACCCGGCGAGACCGGAGACGTGGTGCTGATCTCGCAGAAGTTCTCGGACTTCACGGGGGTGCGCGTGGGCGGTCAGATCGACCTGCCCGGCGCAAGCGGCTGGCAGTCCTATCAGGTGGTGGGCATCCTCGACGATCCGGGGCTGCTGCTGGGAACTCAGCAGGTCTTCATGCCGCTGGCGGCGGCGCAGGGATTTCTCAATGCGCCGGGGCGGATCAATACAATCATGGGACGGTATGCAGAAGGCGCTGATGCACAGGCCATCGACGCGGCGGTAGAGGCGCACTTCGGCAATGGGTACGAACTCACGCCTCTCGGCGGCGGGGCGGATGTATGGGCCGCGCTGCTGGAATTCATGAACGTGATCTTCACCATGTTCGGACTGTTGGCGCTGGCGATGGCCGGGTTGATCATGTTCAACACGTTCCGCACGAGCGTAGTCGAACGCCGCCGCGATATCGGGATGCTGCGGGCAGTCGGGGCGAAGCGCGGAATCGTGATGCGCACGGTCTTATACGAGGGACTGATTCAAGCCGTGATGGGAACGCTGCTGGGCCTGCTGTTAGGGTTTGGATTTGCCTACCTTGCAAAAGCAGGGCTGAGTTCCGCGTTTCAGAGTCTGCTGGGAAGCCCACTGGGTGAGCCGCGTTTCAGCCTGCTGACCTTTGTGGTGTCTATCGTGTTTGGGATGGGCGTTCCGCTGATCAGCGTGTGGCTGCCTGCGCGCGACGCCAGCCATGTCACACCGCTGGAAGCGATGCGCCCCTCGACCATCGAGCAGGAAAAATCGGTGCAGCGGAGCCGCCTGATCATCGGGGTGATTTTTCTTGCCCTGGGGCTGGCGGGATTGTTCAGCGGAGTGTTCCCGCTGATGGCGCTGGGGATGCTGATCTTTCTGCTGGCGCTGGGGCAGCTTGGCCCGCTGCTGATCGGCCCGGTGACGAGCTTCTTCAGCCGCGCGCTCAACCTCGCGTTTGGGCAGGAGGGCGGGCTGGCGGCGAGCAACATCGCGAGGCAGCCGCGCCGCGCATCGATCACCGCTTCGTCGCTGATGGTCAGCCTGGCGATTCTGATCGGGCTGGGCGGGATGCTGGCCTCGGTGTATGGCGGGGCGCTGCACTATCTGGATGGGAGTCTGCGCTCGGACTACATCATGATGAACGCGCTGATCGTCACCAATGACACCATCGGCGCGGGGCCTGATCTGGCGGCGAGGGTTCGGGCGATCCCCGGCGTGGCTGACCTGACCACCATGCGGCAGACGGATGTACTCGACGCCAATGGCGTGGGCATCCGGCTGATCGGGATTGACCCGCCGAAGTATGCGGAGATCGCCGGGCTGACGTTCATCGAAGGGGATAAGTCCGCATTCCAACAGATAGTTGGCGGGAAGAATGTGATCGTCAACGGGCGGTTCGCATCCCAGTTTGGCACGAAGGTGGGGAACACGATCACACTGAACGGAGATCACGGCCCGGTGCAGGTG
>JAHEME010000261.1 GCA_024643825.1 Chloroflexota bacterium
CCAAGGTGCGTCAGGCTGCCATTGACGCGGTTCATCGGTATGGAACAAGTGTCACTGGCTCTCGGTTCATGAATGGGACGCTTTCGATTCATCTTGAATTGGAACGACGGTTGGCAAAGTTTGTAGGCAAAGAATCGGCGCTCGTTTTCAGTACTGGTTTCCAGACAAACCTTGGGGCTATCTCTGCGATAGTCGGACGAGGTGACTACGTCATCACAGATAAGGACGACCACGCCAGCATCATTGATGGCTGCCGCCTCTCCTATGGAGAGATGAAACGCTTCAAACATAGTGACATGAGAGACCTTGACCGCGTTCTGGAGCAATTGGGGCCAGAGGCTTCCAAGTTAGTGGTTGTCGATGGGGTGTACAGCATGGGGGGCGACATTGCGCCTCTACCAAGCCTGAGCGAAATCTGCAAAAAACATAATGCACGTCTACTTGTTGATGATGCGCATAGCGTAGGTGTGCTGGCAGGAGGGCGAGGCACTGCTGCTCACTTTGGCGTAACCGACGATATTGACCTGATCACGGGTACTTTCAGTAAGTCGTTTGCGTCGATTGGGGGCTTCGTTGCAGGTGACGACCAGATAATTCACTATATTCAGCACTTTGCGCGTTCGCTCATCTTCAGCGCCGCACTCCCTGCACCGAATGTTGCTACTGTGCTAGCAGCACTGGATATTATCGAGACTGAACCAGAGCACGTCCAGAAGCTATGGGATAATACGAGCCATATGAAGAAAGAATTCAAGATTCTTGGGTTCGAAATTGGCGAGAGTGAAACCCCTATCATCCCAATCATCATACGAGATGAAGGTCTCACCCTGTTGTTCTGGAAGGCGCTGCTAGATGCCGGGCTGTACACGAATGCGGTAATTCCCCCCGGCGTCCCACCGAACATGTCCCTGCTACGTACAAGTTATATGGCTACCCATACGCGCGAGCAGCTTGATCGTGCCCTTGGCATACTAGATAAAGTCGGACACGCGGTCGGAATCCTCCACTAACCATTCAACAAAAAAAGAGGCATCGGTGGATGCCTCTTTTGATTCCTGGCTGACCCTGCCTCTTACTCCGCCGGAGGATTGAACCAGTTCTTGATCGTTCTGATCATCTGACCTACCATGCCAAATCGAGGTGTATTGGCGAGATCACTGGCAATCCGAGAAAACTGAACTGGCTCTTCCCGGTCTCTCAATTCCTGATTGTAGCGCCATGCCCAGATGAAAAGGTCGGCTTCGGTGCGCGCTGGAAATCGCTCAAGAACACCCTGCTCACGAATGATCATCACGGCTGGCGTATAGATCATATCATACCAGGCCGTAACCGCATCCTCGTAGGAAATTGGCTGTTCGTCAATCTGTGCCAGAGCTTCCTGGTAGAGATCAATCTGAACAACAATTTCCCGATAGCGACCCGGCGTAGTAAAGATAATCTGAGCGTCCGGGCGTAGATCGTTGAGTTTCGTATGCTCCAGAAAATTTGAATACTCAGCTTTTATCAGCACTTCATCCAGATCTGCTTGAGCACTTAACCCTACTGGGGACGGGAATTCCCAGATATACGCTTCAATCGTAGGCGCGCCATTCTGCCGGGCTACAGAAACTCGATGATTTCCATCGAGAACAAAATATGCCTCGCCAACCTGATACACCTCAATAGGCGGGACACCCTGCGTTGTGCTCAACTGATTAATTCGTTCCCATCGCTCCTGAAGATGTTTGCTGCGGGGCAAGAAGGTGCGTGTGAAATCTCGGTAGCGACCAACGCTCCCACGGATTTGATCCAAGTTTATTTGATGCATTCCACGATACGTCTTCTGATTCAGCCGAAGACGATCTCGTACTTCATCAAATGGGATCAAATTTGCCGGGCGGTCAGGAAGCATGCTTGTCAGTGATTCCATGAAGGCTGCCTGCCGCGCACGATCCCAACTTTGTCGGGCTTGAATCCGCGCTACCATATTCTCTTCGTTATTCACAAGTAAATACATATCCTCTACAACAGCTACTGTTGGTACAGCAACCAGCTCCTTTTTCTTCTTTTAAGGGTAACTACTCAGGCTGCCATTTTGTACCTAAATTGGCCTTTTTCGTTCTACACTGATAAATGGCTTTTGTACTCAAGTGGTCACTGGTAGATCGCTCATGATCAGCAAATTTGTACTCAAAAACAGGCTGAGTAGTTACTTTTAAGGTATCACATTTCTTTATGCAGGCATAGAAAGCGCCCGGCGAAATCTACTGCCGGGCGTGTTTGAGCGTTCTGTGGCAAGTCTATTGCGTCTTCTTTTTCCCATTCGTCTGGGCAGACTGAGGCTTTGTTTCTCCTTCGCCAGCCCCCCCACGAATAAAGGCTTCTGTCTTTTCGCGGGCAATGTTATCTGTAAACTGAACGGGCGGCGACTTCATGAAATAGGAACTGGGTTCTATAAGCGAACCACTCAAGCCACGATCAAGGGCAAGTTTGGCGCAGCGGACCGCATCAATCGTCACACCAGCGGAATTGGGACTATCCCATACTTCGAGCTTGAGCTCCAAATTTAGCGGAATGTCTCCGAACGTGCGGCCTTCCAGACGGATATAGGCCCACTTGCGATCCGTCAGCCAGGGAACGTAGTCACTCGGGCCAATGTGTACATTCTCAGCCGCTATCTCATGATCAATCTGAGAGGTCACTGCGTTGGTTTTGCTGATCTTCTTGCTCTCGAGCCGTTCACGCTCCAGCATGTTGTAAAAATCCATATTGCCGCCCACATTGAGCTGGCTGGTGCGCTCCACGCGAACACCACGTTCCTCAAAGAGAGTCGTGAGCACACGATGGACAATCGTTGCGCCTACCTGACTCTTGATGTCATCGCCGATCACCGGGAGACCCTTCTCCTGGAAGCGTTTATTCCAGTAGTCTTCCCTCGCAATGAATACGGGGATGCAGTTTACGAAGGCGCAGCCGGCATTGAGAATCTGCTCCACGTACCACTTTGTCGCCTGCTCACTCCCTACCGGGAGGAAATTGATGACAACATCGGTATTGGTATCGCGCAAGATTTGCTCAATATTGGCCGTTTCGCCGGGGGCCTTCACAATCTTCTCTTTGAGATACTTTCCCAATCCGTCGTGGGTCATCCCCCGATGGACTGGCACGTTGAGCTTGGGAACATCCCCAAATTCCACCGTGTTGTTCTGCCCTGAGAAGATCGCTTCGCTCAGGTCTTTGCCTACTTTGTCTGCGTCAATATCGAAAGCGGCGCTGAATTCAATATCATGGATGTGATAGCCCCCCAGATTGACATGCATCAATCCAGGAACCTGATCGGTTTCCTTCGCATTGTGGTAGTAATACACCCCTTGAACCAACGATGAGGCGCAATTCCCTACACCAATAATTGCTACCCGAACTTTATCACTCAAGTGTCGACTCCTTTACGCTCTCGCCAGCCGGGGCATGCGTCGAGCGATTATGTACAGTGCCCCCATTATACCCAGCACCCTCTAATCGTCACTAGGAATTTGAACTTTCTGGCTCAAATCTGCTCAGTGGTTCACCACGCTTGATCAAAAAGTGATCGAAATCCCTGGCGACAACTGCCCCCGGAAATGTTTCCTGTGCCTCGGCCAGGACATCGCGCTCACGATACCGCCGTGACAAATGGGTAAGGATCAGATGATCGGCATGGGCATCCTGTGCTAACAATGCTGCCTCGCGCGCTGTAATGTGCCCAAAGTGGCGAGCTAGCTCCTCTTCATAGTGCAGATAGGTTGCCTCTGAAATCAAGAGGTCAACGCCTTCAATAGCCGATAGCAGCCCTTCAGTTCGTGCAGTATCTCCCAGAATACATACTTTCGTGCCTGGAATTTCCTCTCCCAGTACCTCGTCTGGCGCAATGATCCGACCATCTGAGAGCGTTACACTGCGCCCAGCGACAAGTTCCCGTCGTTCCGGACCTCTGGGAACTCCAAGACTCTCAGCTTTGTCGTTCAGGAAGGGGCGGCGGGCTTTTTCTTCGAAGCAGTAGCCGAAAGAATCTGCACCCCGATGCTGGACTTCAAATGCTGTGACACAGAAATCTTCATCCTCCATGAGGATGCCGGGTTTCACATCAAATAATTCGATCTGTCCATCATCAAGGGCACTACGGGGAACAACCCCAACGCCGAACAAGAGCGCCTCCACACGATCTAGCGTCCGACGGCCACCCCAAATCTCGATGCGCTCGTTGGCATCCCAGCGAGCAAAGGTGGAGATCAGCCCGGCTAACCCCAGAATGTGATCGAGATGCCCATGTGTCAAGAGAATGCGATCTAATCGGCGAAATCCGAGTCCACTCCGAAGAATCTGCCGCTGAGTCCCTTCACCGCAATCGACAAGAAAGCGATATTTATTATAGATCACTATCTGAGCACTCAAACCTCGCTGAATCGAGGGTGCGCTCGCTGATGTGCCAAGAAATACAACTTCAAACACAGGGCTTCCTCTGTGTGAAAGAAATTTCGAATCTCAATTTGACTATAATCTTGCCGTGTTTAGCTTGTTTTAGCCACAATCGAGGGGAACGATCGCTCTCAGGACTGCTTGAACCACCGAATATCTAACCAGTTGATCAACTGGCGAGCTATGGGGTGGGTCAGACGCACCGAGGCCTCGAACCGCTGCGGAGAAAAAGCATACATCCGAATATAGTGCGGGCGCAGGACAAAGATCGAGTAGTCAGCTTCCCAACGTTTGCTCGTCCATAGAAAGGCAACCCCGGCTTCTCGCCTCATCAGATCCAGCCAGCGTCGCTTATCATAGGTACTGAGATCGGGAAGATGGAACCGCAGGGCCAGCATGTGATTCAAGGTGAAAGTAGATTCTGTAATGTTCGGCTCGCTGTAAATGTCAAAGGTCAACATCGCACCGCCATCCTGACTGGTCAGCATGGCAGTCGCACGGCTGGCAGGGCGCGTATCCTGAGGTGAGCGAGCAATCGATGTCATTAGGGGAGCATTGGCAAAGCGACGCGCTAACTCCGTATCAAGATCAATCTCACCCCGTAGAAACTGTTTGATGGTCAGGGGGGCTTGATCGACGCGAATGCTGCGTCGAAGAGAACCTGTCCCGCTTAGATCACGGAGAAGACGCTGCCGATCTTCGGCAGAAATGCGCGAATGCGTCGCCAGCGCAGCCGGATTCAACTGTCCGGTTCCGGGCGGGAGACCGCCATCGCGCTCAAACTGCTTCTTGCGCGCCGCAGATCCTACCGTTGGCGTATCGCCGGGATCGTAATCAAAGTCGGTCATTGCCGCCCAATTCCCCTACTAAA
>JAHEME010000262.1 GCA_024643825.1 Chloroflexota bacterium
GAAGCAGCCGTAAGATATAACATGGTTGGCGGCGAGTGTCAATCGAACGTATCGTGTCGTAATGTTTTTTTCTGCAGGCGGATCACTCGCTCGCTGGAAAACACAGACAATATCGTGGGGTGATCAAGGATGGAGAGGTTGTCAAGGACTTAATGAATTGACTTTTGACCCCAAAAGTCGTACAGTAAGATTGTGAATCTCAAGATCAACCAGGATATTTCGAGTGAGTGATTCTGAACAGACCGAGGATCAATCTGAACTTGATCTGGCGGAACAGCTTGGCGCTCAACCCAATGCTTCACATCAAGTACTCACTCTCTATATCCCGGATAGAGATCGGGACAACAACGAGATCGGCACTCAAAGGAAGTGGGTATTGGAGGCAGCCGACTTGCTGGCCCGAATTGGGGGCGGAGTGACGATCATGCCACCCACAGAAGGAGGTTGGTTCGATGAAGAGAACAGTACGATCATATGGGAACGGCCCATCATTGTTTACACTTATATCAAACCCGATCAGTTTGAATCCAATCTCCCGATGCTTCGTGAGTTTCTTCATCGGATGGGACGCAAGACTAACCAGGGTGAGGTTGCCGTAGAGTTTGACGGACAGTTCTTCCGCATCACGACATATGATGCCTCTTAGGAGGATGCTATGACTGGCGAAATCCGAAGCACCAGCAAGACCATGAGAACCATCAAATCAACCACCAGGCGGCATCGCACGATTGATCATGCACAGATAGCGCGATCTCTTGGGGTGGAAGTCAACGACGAGCCAACCAGCAGGGATCTCTCTGGAAGCTCGCCTGCGCTGTTTGCGCTGCGTCAGGACTTGTATCGTCTGCTGCGATCCACAGGGGGCCGCCGCAGCCTGAAAGGGGCAGGGAAGCGGCATAAGATTCCTCTGATGGAAGGTGATTGGGAACGTCTGGAGGATGCAGCCAGAGCCAGCGGAAACGAGGATATCCATCCATCCCCGGCACAGGTTGCCAGCTTGCTGATCCATCATGCACTCAATCATCTGAAACAGGAAGTAAACTCTGAGTAGACGGTTCCCTCCTGGACGAATTCGCAGGGACGCGGGGCTGGCTCTGCCGTCGCTGCTCGCATGGGCTGGGGTGACCGCATCGGCACGCTGGAGAATACCGATAATATCGTGGTGGTGATCAAGGCTTTGCTGATCTAAACGTGGGAGTGGATACTTCCGTCAGCCGAGAAACTCCGGTTGAACATCTGCGAAGAAGTCATCACGATCTGGGAACAGCGAGCGCAGCCCGCCAGTTCCCGGAACTTCTTCGCGTCCCACCCCATCATTCTTTCATGAGGATTTCACGGCTTCCCAACAGTTCCATGTCCTGCTCGGTAAACGTTTGAAGCCACGCAATCGCTTCTTCTTCCGATGTGAACAACCGTGTTGGGTATGAAGGCTTGCTCAGACCGATAAACAGATTGCCAAGAACCTTGCTTACGGGCGACCCAACGAGGATACCGAGAGCAGTTGGACTGGAAAATTCTCCCGAACTGGCTCCATGATTTCTGGCTTCCCGCGTGACCGATTTGACCTCACGAGCATCGGTATACATGGGGACTCGGCCATCTCCGGTCAGGTGTACTCGCAGCCTGGAGACCTCCTGTACATCTGACAGCACGATTTCGGCCCCAGGCAGGTAGATGACTCGGAAGATCCCATCCTCTCCCAGGTGCATGCGGGTAACCCTTGTTTCAATCCTGCTGCTCATGTCCGCTGTCCTACTCATAATGCTGTTTTCCCCTCTGGGGAGTGCCCGGTGCAGGTGGGCCGATATAGACCGGGCGATTGGTCTACCGCGCGGTGGGTTCTGCCCTTCGCATGTGGGAGGGACGACAAGAGGCTCAGTAGAGCGTCGAGCAGAAACGTGGCTCGTATAAGCACATGATGCCCGGATGGTTGACTTTAAGTAAGCATACCAGAAGAACGCGCAACGCTCAAGGCCCTGAGAGGAAGGGTCTCTTTCCTCCGTATCGTACCGTGATTTCCCGTGTTGTAACTTGCAATTGATTCTGCACCACTTAACGCAAAGGAGCAGGAACCTATGGCCGACTCATCGAAGACCAGTGTAATGGGCTACCTACCCCAGGATGTTCCTCCGCCAGGCCGTCTGATCTTGCTGGGTTTCCAGCACGTTCTGACGATGTTCCCGGCCACAGTGCTCGTCGCGCTGCTGGTCGGGTTTGATGTTGGGGTGGTGCTCACCGTCACCGGTGTAGCCACCATCGTCGCTCTGGTGCTCTCCCGCGCGATCACGGGCAAATACATCCCTCTCTACTATGGTTCCAGCTTCAGCTACATTGCGGCAACGCTGGCGATCACCCACGCCAATTTCGCCACCTATGCTGGCGACGAGTTCGTGCGGATCGCTCAGGTCGGTATCGTCGCGACCGGGTTGGTCAACATCATCGTCGGGTTCCTGATCCGCGCGGGCGGCGGCAAAGCCACCCTCGATAAGTATCTACCTCCCATCGTGACCGGATCGGTCGCGGTCGTGATCGGCATCGCTTTGGCGGCTGCCGCCCTCGATATGGCGAAGGATAACTGGATCATCTCGATAGGCACGCTGCTGGTGACGATCCTGTTCTCTGTGTATCTTCAGGGGAGGGGGTTTGTCGGGATGCTGCCCATCCTGCTGGGGGCCATCGCCGGGTATCTGATCGCCTTGCCGTTTGGCAAGGTAGACTTTAGCTCGGTGGCAACTGCCCCGCTGTTCTCCGTCCCTCACTTCACGCTGCCCGCTTTTGGCGATCCGCGTGCGTTCCAATCGGTCGCGGCGATTGCCGTGATCGCTATCGCCACCATCCCCGAATCGACTGCCCACCTCTACCAGATCAGCCTGTATGTCGATAAGCTCGCCGAGAAGATGGGCCGCGATAAGCTCCATCTCAGCGAACTGATCGGCATCAACCTCGTGCTCGACGGTCTGGGCGACATGATCAACGGGATGTTCGGCAGCACTGCAGGCACCAACTACGGTGAGAACAACTCGCTGATGGTCATCACCCGCAACTACTCCGGGCCTGTGCTGATGGCGGCAGGCGCGATTGCCGTCCTGCTCGGCTTCATTGGCAAGCTCGGCGCGCTGGTGGCGACCGTGCCGCTGGCGGTATCGGGTGGGTTGGCGATCTACCTGTTCGGTGTGATCGGCATGCAGGGCGTCGCGCTGATGATGGCGGAGAAGGTCGATCTGTACGACCCGCGCGCGCTGGCGATTGGCGCGACGATCCTCGTGGTAGGCATCGGCGGGCACATTGGTATGGGCGGCAACCTGCCGATCCCGATCCCCGGCATCTTCCCGGATGGCCTCCCCGCGATTGCCAGCGCCGCTGTGCTCGGCATCCTCATCAACCTGATCTTCGTTCTCTTCCCGACGAAAGCGGAAGAAGACGCGGTAGCAACCGCTGCCGCCGACTAGTCTCTGCGGCAGGTTGCCAGGTTACAAATAGGGGGCGCAGCGCATTTGCTGTGCCCCTTTTGCTGTACGCCTGAGGATGCAGTCACGACTTCACAAAATTCGGCGGGAGCGCCTTCTCCAGCGCCAGCGACTGGATGATGTGCTCAATCGTGATCCCCACAAAGAGCGCAACCGCCGCCAATACGGGGCGCTCCATGCGCGCTACCCACAACCACGCCCCGGCTGCCAGCGCTTCAATTAGGCTAAATATGATTGTGAGTCCATCACTGGCGTAGCGGGAAAGCGGTGGCTTGTTGAGGACGACGGCCATCGTCCCACTGTGCGAGTAAAGCTGCATGACGAACATCGCCAGCGTAGCGATCCCAATCGAGACGAGGCGGGGGAAGGGCAGCCGATCCCAGAGCAGCAGCCAGAGGATCCACGCGGCGCTTTCTACAAGAGCAGACACGATGACAAGTCCAGACATGGTAGGAGGATAGGGTCGCCCCACATATGATTCCTCCGCCACAAGGAACACGGCAAGTCGTTCGGAAAGCTGGCTGATGACGAGCACGCATACCCCCGCAAATGGCCTGTGCTCAGTGACCAGCATCTGCGCGATGATCAACCCGGTCATTTCACTGAAGGTCGCCAGATTGAGCGTTAGAAAACCTCGTAAGCCTACGGTCTTATACTGTGGCTGTTCTGCCATATCCCTCTCCTGATGGGTATTCGTTGGGTCTGTAATCAAGCCTGCTCGGAGTTCTTGACGGTGAACGACCGGATGCTCATTGCGCCATTCCCCAGAAGGAAGATCACGAAAGCGATGAACCAGACCCAATCGGAGGGATCAGCGCTGGAAAACAGAGCAATGTGGATCGCCGAGGCCAGCAGGATGAGCGCGGAGAACAGGGCAAAGCTGGTTGTGATGGTTTGGGTTGGCTTCCACGAATGCCGCCGGGAGTGCAGCAGTGATCCGATCCCCCACGAGAGGAAGGGCGCGGAATACAACTGCGCCAGCAGCGGCGTGATCGCCCACGGCCACACGGATACCATCACATTTGGTAGGAGCAGCAGCGCCAGCGATACGATGCACAGGACGATCCCCTGCGCGATCAGAAACCTCCGCGCAAGGGGCGTAATCGCCGTGCCGCTTGTGTCCTCGGCAAGCTGGCGGTGCGTCCACACCAGCACCCCTGCGATGATCGGGTAGATCAAGTAGGACGCAAACCATACCCAGACTTGCTCGCGACGCCAGTCGAACTCCGGCAGATAGAACAGCGAGATGATAAACAGGGTTCCCGTCCAGATCGAGATCATCGGCACGACGCTGCGAATATCCGACCAGCGGCGAGCCAGCATGCAGCCGATCATCAGCGCTGTCCCGGCGAAATACATCGCGCCCAGGAACCGCGCATGCAAAGGCGGAACCAGCCAGGGGATCGCCTCATCGACCTGTAGCGGGATGAGATACCCCCAGATGCCTACATAAAACGCCAGCAGCGCGACTGCCGCGAAATAGAAACGGTGGAGTCGTGTCAGGGATTCATCAGCATGTTGGGTTTCCATAGATCGTCCGGTTGCCTATCATGGGTGAACGGTGAATTCTAGATAATGAGGGTCAGTATAGTCTATTTTTGATGCAGCACAATTGCGGCAGCTGCAATCCCGGCGAAGCGCGAAGGTGCAGCCTCCTTGACATCCGCCACATCCGATCTACAATCCCTCCATAGTGGATGCATCCATGCTGGATGTTACAAGAGGATGGCACGATGCCTGACAAACTCCCCGAAGACCTCCTACCCCTGACCCCGGCTGTATTCCACATTCTGTTGGCGTTGGCAGATGGCGCCAAGCACTTGGTTTAAAGCAGAACG
>JAHEME010000263.1 GCA_024643825.1 Chloroflexota bacterium
TGCTGAGTACGGGCGATGCGCAGATCGTCGAGCACACCGAGAGGGACTCGTACTGGGGCGATGGTGGCGATGGATCGGGCAAGAACATGCTCGGCGTGGTGCTGATGGAGGTAAGGGAGGACCTACGTGGATAGTCGCTTACTCGCTGGCGAAGCCGTTCTGAAACCGGCCTAGTGGCGGCACTCACCCTTTTCTCGCATAATCACAGGATATGAGCGATAGGAGCGTTTCGTGGCAGAGACAGTACAGAGCATCAATCTCATCACCACCAATCCGAATGTGCGCGATGGAAGACCCTGCATAGCCGGGACAACGCTGGAGGTATCGGCCATCGTCATCGCCAAGATCATCCACGGTCAAAGCCCGGACGACATTGCCTCCGATTATCGCCTTACGCTGGCACAGGTCTATGCGGCGCTGGCGTATTACTACGAGCACAAAGCCGAGATGGATGCCACCATGCGCGAGCGTTCCAAACTCGCGCAGGAACTGAAGGAGAAGCAGGTTGGAAGCCGCCATCCGTCTCTATCTGGATGAAAACCTCAATCCGAAAATCGCCGAGCAGCTTCGCATGCGAGGCATCGATGCGGTACTCTTTCTTCCAAATTGCCTCCCGCCTGTTAGGGGAGTAGCCTCATAACCTGATCTCCTCCGAATATTCGAGTGTTCGCCCGAATTGCATTTCCCCACAAAGTGAACACAATGGAATCGTACACCCCATCGCCGCAGGAGGGCATTCCATGACCGTACACGCAAAGCTCACACTCACCTTGCTCGAAGGCGCATACTCGCTGGTGAAGCTCGACCCGTATGCCGGGATTCCCACCTGGGCGGTGCGCGGCGAGTTCTGGGCGGTGACGCGCAGCGGGGCGGATGTCTCCGTAGTGTGCGCCACCGATGCGATCCCGGACGGTGTAGAATCCACACATGGCTGGCGCACGCTTCAGTTGGAGGGGCCGATCAGCTTCGCGCAGACGGGCATCCTCGATTCGGTAGTGGAGCCGCTTTCCCATGCCGGGATCAGTATTCTGGCGGTCTCGGCCTACGATACGAACTTCGTGCTGGTGCGGGATGAAGACATCGAGCGCGCCACCGCGACTCTGTTAGGCGTCGGGCATACGATTCATCGGTAGTACGTTGCTGGTGAGAAGGCTAAACGGCATTTGAATCACGGAGAAATACGGAGAAAATCTCCGTGCCTCTCCGTTTCTCCGTGTTGAAAAGGATTTTTCTATTCTCCCCCTATACACAAAGGAACCATTCGATGACAACCATTGACCGATCACGGCTTCACGCGCGGCTGGCGGAAGAGGATCAACGCTTTGCCGAGATGCACCCGCGCTCGGCGGAACTGTTCGAGCAGGCGAAGGGCAGTCTGCTGGGCGGCGTGCCGATGAACTGGATGGTGCGCTGGGCGGGCAAGTTCCCGGTGTTCGTCGAGGAGGGCTGGGGGGCACACTTCACCGATGTGGATGGCAACACCTACCTCGATCTGTGCCTGGGAGATACCGGCGCGATGACGGGTCACGCCCCGCCTGCCTCCGTCGAAGCCATCATCGAGCGCGTGCGGCATGGCGTGACGTTCATGCTGCCGAGCGAAGACTCGATCTGGGTGGGCGAGGAGCTTCAGCGGCGGTTCGGGCTTCCGTATTGGCAGATCGCCATGACCGCCACCGACGCCAACCGCTTCGCCATCCGTATCGCGCGGCAGATCACCGGGCGGCCCAAGGTGCTGGTCTACAACTGGTGCTATCACGGCACGGTGGATGAATCGTTTGCCACGCTGGACGCGAACGGCAACGTGATCGCCCGCGAGGGCAACATCGGCGCGCCCGTCGATCCGGCATTGACCACCAAGGTGGTCGAGTGGAATGACATCCCGGCGCTGGAAGCGGCATTGGCTCCCGGCGATGTGGCGGTGGTACTGGCCGAACCTGTGATGACCAACATCGGCATCGTCCACCCCGATCCGGGCTATCACGACGCGCTGCGGGCGATCACCCGGCGCACGGGCACGCTGCTGATCATCGACGAGACTCACACGATCTGCACCGGGCCGGGAGGCTATACACAGGCGCACGGCCTGGCCCCCGACATCCTCACGCTGGGCAAGCCGATTGCCAGCGGAATCCCGGCAGCGGTCTACGGATTCAGCGAGGCGTTCGCCGAGCGCGCGCAGGCGATCAGCAGCGACACCACGGCGGATGTCGGCGGTATCGGTGGGACGCTGGCGGGGAACTCACTCTCACTGGCAGCGATGCACGCCACGCTGGAGCACGTGCTCACGCAGGAAGCCTACGATCACACCATCCCGCTGGCCGAGCGATTCACGGAAGGGGTGCAGAGCGTGATCGACGAATTCGCCCTGCCCTGGCATGTGACTCGGTTAGGCTGCCGCGCCGAATACTGGTTCCGCGAGACTCCACCGAAGAACGGCTCGGAAGCGGCAGCATCCATCGACGATGACCTCGATCGGTATATGCACCTTGCGGCGCTGAACCGGGGCATCCTGATGACGCCCTTCCACAACATGGCGCTGATCGCCCCCGGCGCAATCGAGGAGGACATCGACCGTCATACCGAGGTGTTCCGGGAGAGCGTGGCGGCGTTGGTGGGATAACGCAGAAAGGATTATTCACCGCAAAGACGGTATCTTTGCGGTGAATCTGCTTTTCAGCCGTTGACTTGTGGAAAGGTGCGCGATTTTGTGGAGATCGTGTAGCATTGGCAATCCTGCACCGCCTCGATTTTTCCCTGCTGCCGCCCATGAATCATGGGCGATTTTCGGTTAGCACGATACACTCCCCTGTAACAAAAGCTCCCAACGCACGTTATACGCTATGATTCTACAAACGATTCCAACGAGGTTGTATTGCACCGTATGCGAAAACTGATTCTGCTTTCTCTCACCCTCACCCTGATCGTGCTCACGGGCTGTGGAACGCCTGCTGATTCCGCAGCCCCTGCGACCCAACTCCCGCCACCACTGCCAACCGATCTGCCCGGCTCCACCACAGATGCTACAGCGGGCGGCACGTCGGGCGGGGCCGCCACGGAAAACACATCGCCGACCGAGCAGCCGCCTGCAGACGATGCGAGTTCCGGGGGCGGCACAGGAGATACCTTCGGCACGTCGGCAGTCGATGCGCTCGCCGGGGAGTACGTAAGCTGCGTCGAGGTCGAGCCGCACCCCATCGGGCAGCAGATCGCCACTACGTACAGCGCACCCTACGAAGAGGTAATGAAACTGTTCTGCAATGGCGATATCTTTGACGATATTGTCATCGCCTACCAGACCAGCCGCCTGAGCGGACTCTCTGCTGCCGAACTGCTGGATAAGCACGCGGTGGCAGGCGGAGACTGGGATGCGGTCTGGAACGAGATTGGCTTAACCGATCAATGAACTGGATGACCTGTACGGAAAACAGGAGAAACTCATGAAGATTAAAGCCAGGTTCGTAGTACTATTGGCGCTCATCCTTGTGATGGGCCTGACCGCTGGTGCGGCATTCGCGCAGGATACCAGCGGAGACGACGGTGGAGGCAGCCGCGCAGATTCGGCGGTGTGCAGCGGGGACACACAGCACCCCGTGATCCAGGGCATCGCTGATACCTATGGCGCGAGTTATGAAGAAGTCCTCGGATACTTCTGCGATGGCAACTTTGGCCTCGGCGAGATCATGCTCGCCTATGAGACCGCTGACGCCACTGGCGGCAGTGTTGGCGATCTGCTGGGGCAGAAGGGGCCGGGCAATGGATGGGGCAAGGTCTGGAAAGAGCTTGGCTTGATTGGCAATGAGCGCGACGGCGGCCCGCCGCCGTGGGCAGGGCGCGGCAAGCCGGAATGGGCTGGCCCGCATGGCAACGGAAACGGTGGCCCGCCCGAAGATAAGGGCCAGGGCAACGGCAATGGCGAGCACCCGAACGGGAACGATAATCCCGGTCAGGGGAACGGCAACGGAAACGGCCAGGGCAACGGCAATGGCGGTAAAGGCAACTCTGGCGGTGGCGACAACACCAACGAAAACGACAACTCTGACACCTCCGGCGACGGCGGCGGCAGCGACTCGTAATTTCATTTCCATTTAGCAGTACAGGGTCATCCAGCCCGATTGAAACCAACAGGGGATGCTCGCAGGAGCGTCCCCTGATTGATTCTCTGGAAGTTTGCCATTATGATCGAGACGAATTGGACATCGGAAGGAAAACTCAGTTGACACACAGCCTCACCATGCAGCTTTTACCGGGAGACTATGCCGTGTGCCGCCTCAATGCGGATGCCGGGCTGCCTCGCTGGGCAACGAGCAGCCCACTGTTTTGCGTGATGCGTACGGGCGATGAACTCTCCGTGATGTGCCCGGAACCGAACGTACCGGAGGACATCGAATTAGCGGAGCGAGGCTGGCGGCTGTTCCGGTTGGAAGGGCCGTTCGAGTTCGGGCTGACGGGCGTGCTGGCCTCGGTGCTGGTTCCGCTGGCGGAGGCCGGAGTAGGAATCTTCACCATCTCCACTTATGACACGGATTACGTGCTGGTCAAGAGCGATCAGATCGGCCTCGCGCGGGATGCGCTGATCGGGGCAGGCCATCACCTGAAGTAAAAGCCATAGCTACCACCACACCCCTACGGGTGATCATACACGTAGAAAATGTAATCCTGAGACACAGTTTTGACTCCCAGATCGTGCAGCACTCGGAGGATCTGCGCCCGATGATCGGTCCCATGATTCACGACATGCAGCAGCACCTGCCACACGAGTAGATCCTTATCTTCATCCTCTGCAAACGGTTTATCGAATAGCCTGTCGTCCCGCAGCGTTGCCAGATAATCGCGCATCGATTGCTCCACGTGATCCCAGTGGGCACGAATCAGTTTCCGATCCGCAAAGGCAGCAGGATTCAGCGGTTCCGGGATTTCGACCCTGCGCAATCCGCGAAACCACGTATCATCCACACTCATCAGATGAACGATCTGGTTTCGCACAGACCCGTGTGAGTAGTGGACAGGCTGAGTGAACTGCTCATCGGATAGTGCCGAGATATACGCATCCCACAGGGTGCGATTTTCGGCGAAGTGATAGTCGTAGAAATGGCGAAAGGCATCTGCATTCATGGGTTTGCTTACCAGTTTCATGCCTGAGTTCTCGCCCCCTCTCCATGCCAAAGAGGGGGCGTTTTCGTATTCAACGCATTCAGGGATTCAGCAGCCGGTTCTACGGCGCGCTCGGCTCCGGGGATTTCTCGCGGTTTCCTTTGACGAACGCCAGCATTTGCGCCTGGTTCGCATCGGTTAGCCGGAAG
>JAHEME010000264.1 GCA_024643825.1 Chloroflexota bacterium
AGTAGATCATTGAGTTTGCCGGGGCTGGGTGGCGATCCAGGCGGGCAGCTCGGAAATACTTTCCAGCACAAAGTCCGGCTGCCGCGCTGCCGTGTCGAGCATAGCCCGATGTGTGACTCCGGTGAGTACGAGCAGTGTTGCGATCCCGGTATCATACCCCATCTGCATATCGGTCTCGATTCTGTCGCCCACGATCAAACACTCTTCCGGTCGAACATCCAGACGTTCCAGCGCGGCTTCCAGCATCAGGCGTGATGGCTTGCCGGTGATCACCTCGACCTTGCGCCCGGTGCATCCTTCCAGCGCCCCAATGACAGCAGCGGCGTCGGGCATCTCCTCTTCGTCGATGGGGCAGGTGGCATCTGCATTCGTTGCCACAAACCACGCGCCACGGCGAAGGGCTTTGAACCCGATGGTGAGCTTATGATAATCAAAGGCCGGATCATAGCTGGCGATGACCACATCAATCTCATCGGGTTGTTCACTCACACGAAATTCACGGGCAAGCATAGCGACCAACCCTGGCTGGCTGATCGCATACACAGTTGCCCCCGGCCTCTCCTGATGCAGATAACGCATCATCGTCATGGAGGCAGAGATTACGTCCTCCGGCTCTGCCGGGAACCCAAATTGACTCAGGTTCCGTGCATGCCACGCGGCTTCCTCCAGCGCATTGGTCACAAACACAATGCGGCACCCCATCGCGCGCAAGGCGGCGACGGCCTCAACCGCCCCCGGTATCCGCTTGCTGCTGCGGTAGAGCGTTCCATCAATATCGAGGATCAAGCCCTTATACGGACGGGTAGCCGAAAGATTCATAGCAGCGGCATCTCATCATCCCAGCGCGAGGGCGGCTAATCCGAGCACCATGGCAAATGCCGCCACAATCCGGCGCGCAGGTTGATGCTCTGCCAGCACCCGGCTGCCCATCAAAGAGCCAACCAATACACTGATCTCACGCGCCGGGGCAATATAGCTCACCGGGCTGAAGGTCAGCGCAAACAGAATCAAAGCATACGCCAGAATGCTGATCACGCCCACACCAATCGCCGACTTCCATTGCGTTTGCCATGCGAACCGAACATCCCCCCGGTGACGAAGCGCATACGGAGCCAGAATCAACATCTGCCCAAACGCGCCAGCAGATAGATACAGCAGCGGCGGCAGGTGAAGGTCTCGCACCGCATGGCGATCCCAGAGAGTATAGATCGCAATCACGGCCCCGGTAAGCAGCGCATAGACCACGCCCTTGTAGGCTCCGGAGGAGCGTAGCTCACTCCAATTTCCACTGAGTACCAGAACACCAACAGCGATCAGAGTCGCCCCGCCCAGTGCCAGGATCGACGGTCGTTCGCCCAGAAATGCGATTGCGTAAACGGTGATCAGCAGCGGGCCGCTTCCTCTTGCCAATGGGTATACCAGCGAGAGATCGCCGAACTTATATCCCTGATTCAGCAGATAGAAATACGCCAACTGGAGCACGGCATTACCCGCCATCGCCACGATTTCCCGCCAGCCAATCGTTACTTCTCGCGTCAGCAGGATGATCACAGACACGGGCACAAACGTGACTACCATCGCAACAAAGATCAGCCACATGAAAGCCAGGTCGCCCTTGGCCCGCTTTACCAGCAGATTCCAGAACGCATGCAGGAAAGCCGATGTGAGAACGATAAGCAGCGCCAGCGTCGTCATGCTACAGGACTCTCAAGAGGAGGGCAGAAAACAGGACAAGGGTACAGCACTGCCGTACCCTTGTGAGGGACTGGATATTGCTCTCAGCATGCAGGCTTCCCTATCAGATGATCGCCGGGTGGCGCATCGAATCGGGTATGGGAACCTCCAGCAGTCTGCATAACGTAGGCGCAATTTGAAGCTGGGATTTCGTCTCGCCCGTGTCCCCGGATCCCGTCGTGCCGGGCCGAATCAGGAACAGCGGCACTTCGCGTACATCCGGGGTCGTGCCTCCATGCAGCTTGTCAACGTTGATCCCGTGATCCCCGGTGACGAGGATGTTGTATCCAC
Organism: Chloroflexota bacterium; assembly: GCA_024643825.1. Classification (GTDB taxonomy): domain Bacteria; phylum Chloroflexota; class Anaerolineae; order Aggregatilineales; family UBA3940; genus JAHEME01. The sequence goes on from JAHEME010000264.1 coordinate 2,026, forward strand.
GTTCCATCCATTCCGTGATCAGGGTCGCCAGAAACATGTCCTGAAGGATCGCCTGATTGCGGTACTGGCTGGAATCCGCCCCATAGGTCTCCCCCATGTTGTCCATCCCCATCGGGTGCAGCAGCAGATAATCCGGTTCGTACTTGCGAACCAGATGCCCGGCGGTGAGGAAGAGTTCCAGATCGGGATATTCATCCCGCATGTAGAAACGCCCATGCTGGATCAGCAGACTTTCGTCATCTACCTCCCGATCATCAATCGGATCAAACGGCGCGCGATTGTACAGTTCGGAGAACCAGAAGTACGCGGCGGCAGCAGTGGTCTTGCCCGCATCCCGGAATGCTTGAAACAGATTCGGCTGGTTGGATCGTCGCACGACGTAGTTCGATACCACGCCATGCTGCGAGACAGGCAGCCCGGTATGGATCGTCTCATACATAGGCCGGGACATACTCGGAACTTCGCCGATGATCTTATACAGACTGGCAAGCTGCGATTCGACTAGATGCCCCAGAAAACCCATCCCGGCGACAGCCGCGTCGTATCGCAAGCCGTCCGATAGAATGAGGATCGCTTTTTCGCTCAAGCCGTGCCCCCACTGGTGAGCACGAGCACCGCTCGGCGGGAGAACGTGACCTGCACTTTATCCCCAATCTTAGGAAGGTCCAGTTGTGGATTATTGAACGTATCCATATGGAACTCGGCGTTGCCCACCTGAAACTGGATGCGAACAATGGAACCCAGGAAGGTAATACTCTGAATGACCCCTTCCATCAAATTCGCTTTTTCCCCATCAGCGAGGAAACTGATCCGTTCCGGTCGAATGGCCGTCAGAACCTTATCATTCGCCTTGACTCCATCCAGCGATTCCAGAGTCTGAATTTGCTGCCCTTCCAACCGAAGGATGCCTTCTTTGGGGTCAACCACGTCTGCACTGACCGTGTTGAGCGTCCCGACAAATTGCGCCACAAACTCGGTAGTTGGGAAGTTGTAGATTTCAAAGGGGGCGCCAACCTGTTCCATGCGCCCGGCATTCATCACAACCACGCGATCCGAGAGCGAGAGAGCTTCTTCTTGATCATGGGTCACATAAATAGCCGTGATGCCAAGCTGCTGTTGGATCGAGCGAATCTCGGCCCGCAGGGAAACGCGAATCTTCGCGTCTAGCGCGGAAAGCGGCTCATCCAGGAGTAGTACTCGCGGGCTGAGAGCCAGGGCGCGTGCCAACGCGACGCGTTGCTGCTGGCCTCCCGAAAGCTGATGCGGAAAGCGGTTTCCAAAACCCGCCATGTGGATGATGTCCAGCAGTTCACTGACGCGCTTCTGGATTTCATCTTTCGGTTTGTGGGCAACCATCATGCCGAAACCAACATTGTCAGCTACCGTCATATTCGGAAACAGGGCATAGGATTGGAACACCATCCCCACATTGCGCTGATTGGGCGGTTGGTTGGTGATGTCCTCGCCGTCAACGACGATGGTTCCTGTGGTAGGAGTTTCAAAACCCGCTACCATCCGCAGAGTCGTTGTTTTTCCACAGCCGCTTGGGCCTAGAAACGAGACTAACTCGCCCCTCTCGATTTCAAGATTGAAGTCTCGTACTGCCCAGTGCTGTGATCCAAAAGTCTTGCCCACGCCGTTGATTGTCAGATAGGCCATGAAATACCTCGTTGTTTGATGTCAGGTCCTCGTCCCACCGGGGGATGTACCACGGATATCCTTATCGTGCGCCAGCCACCTGGCTTTCCGCTGCGGTGCCACGCCCAACCCACTGAAGCAGGCCAATCGAGGCCCAGGTCAGCAAGAAGCTAACCACCGAGAGCGCCTGCGGAGTGTAGGCGCGCATCGCACCGATTTCTTCCATGTAGGGGCCAAAGGCAGGCCACACTAAGAGCGATGCGAAGGTAAACTCGCCCATCACGATGGCAAACGTCAAGAAGACGCCGCTTAAGATCGCCGTACGCAGATTGGGGAAGATCACCCGCCCCAGGATCGTGCCCCACCCTGCACCCATGCTCAGAGCCGCTTCTGTGAGCGTACGAACGTCAATCGCTCGCAGGCCCGTATCCACAGCCCGATACATGTAGGGTAACGAGAGCACCACATAGCCAGCGATCAGGAGGATCGGGGTAGTGGTAAGAGTAAGCGGTGGACTGCCGTACAGTCGAATTAATCCGAAAACGAGGACGACGGCAGGCACAACAAACGGCATCAGGGTCACAAACTCAACTGCCGGGCGTATTTTCGGCAGACGCCAATGTACCCAGTAAGCCGTTGGCACGACCAGCAGCAAACTCACGACCAGCGTGATCGCCGCCCACAGCAGAGAGAACCCGAAGTGCTCATAGAAGGCCGGGTCACTGAAAGCGACTCGGTAGGCTTCAAAAGTATAGCGCCCCTTGAGCATCCGCATACTGAACTCAAAGACCGAGAATAGGGGAATAAAGAAATACAGGACGCCAACAAGGAAGATGAACCATGCCCAAACGTTGAACTTCCTCATTTGACCCACCTCGCCGCACGCCGCTGCATCCAGATATAACTCGCCATACTGAGCGCCATGATGAGGATCATCCCTAGCGCCAGCGCATTACCCAGTCCGGGGTTGTACAGCACATCCCCCTGAATCTGAGCGCCAATCACAATCGTTACCAGATTGATGAAACTGCCGGAGAACGCATAAGCCGTGGCATAAGCCCCAAATGCGTTTCCAAACAGGAGAATCATGGTACCAAGCAGAGACGGTAGCAAGATCGGAAACGCCACATAGCGCCAGTAGTGCCACGCGCTTCCACCCAGATTCTCACACGCTTCGCGCCATTCATTGCGAAGTCCATCCAGTGCCGGGGCCATAATCAAGACCATCAGCGGGAATTGGAAATACATATAGACGATGCTCAATCCCCAGATCGTGTAAATCTTGAACCCCTGCGCATAAATATCAAGGGTGAAGACATCTCTCAGAATGCGAGTCACTAGACCCGCATTGCCCAGAGTTGCGACAAAGGCAAATGCCAGTGGCACACCTGCGAAATTCGACGCTACCCCTGAGAAAGTGGTCAGGAATGTCCGAAGTTGTCGTGGTAATCCCCCCAGCACCACCGCATACGCCAGCAGGAATCCGAAAACGCCCCCGCCTAGAGCCGTAATGATGCTGATACTCAAGCTGGTTCGATACGCATTCGTAAAATCACGCTCAGTGACAATCGCGATGATGTTAGCGAAGGTAAACCCACCCTTGAGGTCCTGAAAGCTTCGGAAAAAGATAGA
>JAHEME010000265.1 GCA_024643825.1 Chloroflexota bacterium
AAACCAGGCGATGAAACCAGTGATAACAAATATTCCAATTCCAAATAACTCAGCGCTAGGCCTTGAGTACAAACGCGCCAAGATTAGAGCACAGCATGCCGCCACGATGATACTATTCATAACAGCAACTAAATCCACAAGGCCACCTGTTTTCGGTTTACGAGGTTTAGAGACTCCTTTAAGGGGTTGATACATCTCAAGTCGCGGGTCCCACTCCTTGAAGTAGCCGCGTATTATCTTCATCGCTTCCTTGTACTCATCGGTCACTCGGTTACGACGAAGCATGCGTTGCAGTGTGACGATGCCAATTGATAACAGTGCCAAGAGTGCAAAAGCAGTCAACAAAGAGATGTTCTCGGAATCTATTTTTTCAAGTGCTGCCAATGCACTTATCACAGCTGTAGCCAATAAAATGAAGAAATTCACCCGCCGCTCACCTACCTCCTCGTTCCGCCAGAAAGAGTCTGCAAAGTGCTGGTGTTCAGCGAGCAAAAACTCCTCGGAACCACGCTGCTGGTTATTTGACATTTGATCGTTCATAGCTGCCCTACTTACTGACTGAAGTCAGCATTCCGGCATAAAACGGTTTCCAAGGTAATTGAGACACTGAGCAATATAGTCTCCGCACAACCATACGCATAAAGACTTCTACGTATTGCCCAATACGGCCTATGGTTGCCCTGAAGAGTGTCCAAAGTCTTGGGTCCACTTCGGGGCGTTCGCTCATTCATTATTGGTGTCATCTGGGCTCATAGAAAATCCACCATAGGCAGTGGTTCTTACTGCGAAATTCGAATGGCCCCTTATGCCAGAAACGGTCTAGTGTGATATTTCTAGGGGAGTTTCAGGCTTGAAGGCGGTTGCCGGGGAATATACTCCTCATGAAAAATACCTTTGATTGGTTTGACGGAGCCAGCCACTTTTAGCTCGTTGCCTCGAAAATCAAGCCTCAGTTCGCTGTCGTTATTCGCATCGTTGTTGTCCCAGACCTTTAAGGTCGCAGTTCCTAGGCCACTATCCGTGTAACCGATCGCCAGCACCTGGTGCTGATCAAATGGACTCTTTGGGTCCCCATAAATCAATCCAATGGGCCAGGCTGCTTCTCCATCGAGTTTGCTTTTGATTGTTAGCCATTCATCCTTTGCGTTGTTCAGAAGAGCTTGCGGACCCCCTAAGTCGAAAATGTCCACTTTTGTTCCAATCCACGCGCCGAGTGCAGGTCCGATCGGCCAAGCAAAGCTCCCTGCTGCGACGAGCAGAGTAGCAGTAGCAATTTCGTCCACATCGGGCAGAATGTGAAGAATCATGAGCCACTCGAGAAAAGTACGGGCATTGAGCTCAAAGCTGTCCATAAGGCGATCAAAGATATAGTCACCCAACTCACCAGTCGTTGGAGGTGTCGCTCCAAAACCATCTACAGGCCAGCCCAGACGATAAAAGTCATAGCCGGCGAAGGCCATCCCTCCACAGCGTCCATAACCGCTTCCTACGGGGTCGATAATCGAGTCTGTGAGCCTCGCCGTTAATTCCACTATCACCTTGTTAATCACAACATCACTAATAGCATCTGGCAAGGATACGTCGGGAAGTCCTGGGACTGGAATCTTTATTGAGAATAGAAAATCAGTGTATTGCTTTACGCCGAGGCCCACAACATCCTTAGTAAGCTCCTCGCTGAAGAGATTGAGAAAATCTGCTGCATTTTCTGCCGTAATAGCAAAACTATTATTGAACAGAAAAGCATCCCTGCTCGCTATAAATGGCCCCATTTTTATCAACAACGCTCTTGCCGAATCGGGTGGTACCGAACCGAAGTGTTTTTGTAGATCTCTGACGCTTTTGGGCCCTGGAGCGATTTCCTTATGGCGGGTCAAAGCACTTTTGAAACTATAGGTCTTCATAAGTAACCTCCCAGCATACTTGCCCAGAAGACATGCAATAAGAGTTCCCTCGCTTTTGCACGGTAGTCGCCACTGGTCTAGTACAAACAATGAGTAGTGGACTTTATTGTAGGGCCACGGGAAGGCGAACCAGCCCTGTCTCACCTCTTAACGATTGAAGGGTCTTCCCAATTACATCTCCAAACGCGCGCATCGGATCATCCAATCTCATCGTGTGGCCCGGAGCGTGAGAAGTCGTCAAAAGATCACCGACCTCGGTTACACCATATTGGGCATCCGCTTAACGGTACATCTTGCCCATGACAACTATAGCCATTCGTTTCCTGAAGGCAATCATCCAGCAGGTCAGTTAGCTGGGTCAGTCAAGGATAACAATTAAGTCGATGCGCAGCCACTCCGGGTCCCATCCAACTGCGCTGCCCAGACAAGCGAGAAACGGAATAGATTTAAGAGGTCCAAAACTGGGCTCAGAAACTCCGTAAATCTCCTTCAATTGTTCTGGTGTGCTAGTCTCTCCCTCCCAGAGAACAACCACCGCAGCGGGATTATTGCAATCATTACTTGAAAAGCCGCCTTTTACAAAGTGTACTTGGTGGTCTACCGGGCCGCTTTGAGGTACGTGGATCTTTTTGAGTCGGCCCTTATCAAGGCCACCTGAAGGCCATTCTCCTGTGTAATAAATAAAGCCTTCGTAGGGAGTCTGGCGCTGAAGATCTACAAATCTGGTGACTTCGCTGGGGAGAGGAATTGTGGCGCAATCCTCATTGGAGGCCCGAGACTTCGCCCCAGAATTATAAGCCTTAACCTTGATGCAGTATTTGAATCCTGGATGAAGCCCGGTTAGGGTATAGCTTTCCCGATTAGGACCACTGACTTTCTGTTCTCCATTGTCATCCGTGTACGCGACTCTTTCCCCCCGCCAAATAAGCTCAAAACCGTCTTCATTGTCGGCGTTGTCCTTCCAGGCAACCGAGATTGTGCTCTCGGTCACGTCTGTGATTCTCAAATTGCTTGGTGGCCTTGGAGGGCAACGGTGCCTATAAATATGCTTCAATCTACGTCTCAATGAGTAAGGTGGAGTGCTAAAGATGTCCTCTTTCAGAGACAACTGCCCGGATTTGCCAAGGCACTTCTCCGCTATCGTTCGTACACTCAAATTTGCCATAATCACTTCTCCTATTCAACACTAGAAACATACTGATTGGAACAAACTCCCATACCTGGCAACTCGGCGGATGAGATCCGCCCTTGTTGATGATGTTGTGGAATTAGAGGGGGTTATAGAAGTCCTGATGGTACCGCAAATCTGATCCAAAACCCGTGAAAGGGCATTTTCAGACGTTCAGGGGCATAAAATCCTCCTGAGTGACGGTTGAGCACCGCTTAGTGTGGGATAATCCGCCCCATCGGATATTTCTAAACCCCCCTCTTAGTAGCTGTAAAAGAATAACTTCCGAGTTTTGCCCGGACTTCAAGCGTGGAAAATCGGAACTTATTTCTTTACAAGCCCTTAGCAATTACTGTAATGCCACAAGAATCGGCACCAGCCCTGTCCCACTGCGAAGTGTTTTTAGGGCCTTTCCTATAACAGCTCCGAAGGCGCGCATCGGATCATCTGCTTTCATAGCGTAGCCAGGATTGGGAGAAGTCGTCAAGAGATCACCGACCTCAATTGCGCCATGCTGTGCATCCACCTTGCAGTACACCTTGCCCGATATGGCGATAGCCGTGCGCTTGTTTGAGGAAGGCTGCCTGTCCAAGACAATGCCCGGCCTATAGTCACCCGCACCGGAAATCACTCCTGCGACCCGCTTGTCGTAAGCACTGTCGCATGGTCGCAGTGTGTCTTCTTCTTCCACGACCATTACAGTTCCGGGTTCGACGGCAACATCTTCCACCACGTCGAATTCCTCAGCGCAATCTGCCCCGGTTAACTGAACGTCCCCAGTTGCCAGGATGTTTCCGTTAACCACAAGCTTCTCATTTGGGGTTATATCCCCGATGGCGACGTTGCCGGAGGTATCTATGTACAGGCGGTTAGCAAGTTCGGTATTATCCCAGATAGAGAAACCAGCGTCAGATGCCCTATACACCCCAACTCCCGCCCACCACTCCCTTTCGGCGCCAGTGACAGATTTCTGGAACTTCACTACTGCCCCACCATGGGCGGTGCCGGTTGTCTTTATCCGAACAGCCGAGTCCTTGCCACTTACCACATCAAGCTTCTCCGTTGGGTTCGTCGTTCCGATGCCGACGTTGCCCAGCGTTGTTACAGGATTATCAGGGTTGCTCGCATCTCCTAAATGAATTCTTGCCGCTGCGTTTTGTCCGCCACCTACATCTAAATGAAAAACCTTCTCAGTTGGATTCAGTTTAAATGAGACACCCTGAAGGTGACCTGGGGCGCGACGCTGAAGAAAAAGAACAGTATTTTCATCCTGCTCAAAAAATTTTTCATCTAGACTCGTTCCGATGCCGACTCGATCAGGATTCAACATAAGTGGGCTGTCATTGCCGTCTTCGTCTTTTACCACGGACCTTCCCACATTTAACGCCGGCTCAACTTGTAGATTCCGAGCCATTTTAGTACCTCCTTGTTAGATGATTAATAATCGTCTGTTTGTTGTTCAAGGCCAAATACTTCAGCTTTTGGGGTGCTTCAGCACCTCACACCTCCATCTTCCCATAATATCACCTCCTTGGAACTAATGTTGTGCAAAGCAATCAGAACTGAAATCAAGCCCGGACTCCCTGTCAAAGGCCGCAATGCATTCCCACTCAATATCCATTCAATAGGTCACTGCGCACGTAACCGGCCTGTGATCCGAGACCCTGATCGGTTCCCGAAGTAGGCCTGAGCCGTCAGGGCCGATGTGAAACTCAGTTGGGCCACCGAGCAGCGGATCCAGGTCGTAGGCATAGATTCGGGGCTGTTGGGCAAAATCAGCCAGTTCGGGCGAGACCATGATAAAATCAATGATGTAGCCGTCGTTAATCGCAGTGGCAGCTTGGCCAGCGTCTGAAACGGGAAGCTCCCACCTCCAGCTTGCGAAAGGCCCCTCCTGCAGAGCAGACAATGACTCATTGGGGTCGTTCTTAAGGGCGTTAAAGTCTCCGAGCACGGCTATCTGGTCTGTTGCCGGCCTTGGAAGATGCGGATTCGACTCCGCGGCCTGTCCTCGCAGCCAGCGTGCGAGTGCTTCCGCCTGGGCGCGTCTCTTGTTGGAGTCTTCCTGATTCAAGAAATCTGGGAACCCGGACTGAAAATGGACGACGACAGCCGTAAACTCTCTACCGGAGTCCCGATGGCGAAGCTGTGTTGCGTAGGGCCTACGCCCTTGGCCACCCTTGATCGCACCGCCGACGATGAACTCGATTGAGCTCTGG
>JAHEME010000266.1:0-3266 GCA_024643825.1 Chloroflexota bacterium
GTAGCAGGATTATCGAGCAGCCGCAGCACGTACTCGCGCACCAGCTTGATGCGCCGTTCCCCGCCGAGGGAGGGCTCATCACCCGTTCCCTGAGGGGGCAACACCGCTCCGCTGAGAAGCGGTTCCTGCCCGGTGAGTTTGGCAGTCATAGCACTACCCAGCCCAGTAAGTTCCATGAGTCCATATCCGCGATTATATCGATTTTTGTTTTGTGCGCCGCCGCCTGAGGTTCTCTCCTGAGACTTTCACAATCCGCTTGGTTTCTTTATAATGGCCCAACTTTACTTCTTCCACTCGCCAGGAGCATTGTATGTCGCAACAAATAAGCCCCCGAAGGATCATGGGGTTGTTCCTTCTCGTTCTCATCTTGCCTACCCTCGCCTGCGGCGCGGTCGATTCAGTGGAGCCAGTCGATAGCGGCGGGGCAGAGATCGCGCCCACCGACCTCCCATCGGATGCACAACCTTCCCTTGAATCAGAAGCCTCGTATGTCACTGACGACTGCCCCTTTGACATCCCCAATGGCTATTCTATGGAATGCGGCTATCTGACCGTCCCTGAAAACCGCAGCGATCCGAATTCTGCGACGATTGATCTGGCCGTCGCCATCGTGCTGGTCGCGAACCCCGCGCCTGATCCGATCATCTATCTGGCAGGCGGGCCGGGCAGCAGCGCCATCGACGAATTTATCGGCGCGCCGGAAAGCTGGGACATCAACCAGTTTCTCTATGGCAGCGATCTGATCCTGCTCGATCAGCGTGGCACGGGGTACTCCTACCCCACCCTCAACTGCTGGGAGATGGAAGAGGTTGATTACGCGAACTCCACCAGCGATAACCCGGACTACGACGCGGCGCTCGCCTGCCATGATCGACTGGTCAGCGAGGGGATCGATCTGAGCGCATACAACAGCGCGGAGAGCGCCGCTGATGTCGAAGACCTGCGGATCGCGCTCGGCTATGATGAGTGGAATCTGTTTGGAATCTCGTATGGAACCAAGCTGGCCCTCACCGTGATGCGTGACTATCCTGATCACATTCGCAGCGTGATCATTGACTCGGTGTACCCGCTCAACGTTGAGGCCCCAGAGGAAGAGGCAGGGACGATCTACGAGGCGATGCAAACCACGTTCGAAGGCTGCGCTGCCGATGCGGACTGCAACGCCGCCTACCCTGATCTCGAAGCGGTGCTGGCGGATACCGTCCTCCGATTGGATGACCAGCCTGCCACTGCCGAACTCAGCGACCCGGATACGGGCGATCTATACGAAGCCACCGTATCTGGAGACGACATTCTGAACTCGATCTCCACCAATCTATACATCGCCGAATCAATCCCCTATCTGCCGCGCATGATCTACGAGACCGCTGACGATGTGTTCGACACCTATGATTATCTCACCGCAGGCGGCAGCGGCGCAGCACGAGACAGCGGCGCAGCACGCGGGCGGCAGGCTGACGAAGACTACTCGGATAGCGAGGGAATGAATTACTCGGTCGAGTGCAACGAAGAGTATTCTTTTACCGACTATGATTCGGCTTATGCTCGCGCGGGATCGGAAGTTCCCGATCCGTTCTTCACGCCGTTGTTCGCCGGGCCTTCGCAGACCTTCGATGTATGTGACTTCTGGGGAGCGGGCACCGCTAACGCAATCGAGGATCAGGCGGTTGTGAGCGACATTCCGACTCTGGTGATGGCAGGAGAATACGACCCGATCACCCCGGTGCGCTGGGCGGAACTAGCCGCCAGTACTCTGAGCAATTCCACGCTGGTCGTGATCCCGGCAACCGGGCACGGAGTGACAGGCTCGGATGCATGCGCCAATGAAATCGCCGATCAGTTCATCGCAGACCCCAGCATTCCGCCAGACACAAGCTGCATTGACCCCAGCATTGTGCCGTACTGGGTGCTGCCCGGCGATCCGCTGGAATAGCCAATCAGACATCACCGGTAGATTTATGGGGCGCGGCACGATCCGCGCCCCCTTCCCTTTCGGATTTTTGCATACCCCTCCCTTCGGCTTGACATCTCCGCGTATCCAAATTAGAATGATAGAACATAAGTTCTTGCATTGTGAGTTGGTACTGTACCGGGATGTGTGATCAGGGTGGGGAATAGCCATGACCGTTCGAGAATTTCACCGAGCACGCATGCAAACGAGCTTTATCGGGACCATCGAAGACGAGATCGTACTCGCCAAGACAGGGAGAACGTGGCGCGAGTGGGATGCTATCCTTGATGGCTGGCATGATACGCATCACGACTCGGCTGCGACTGCCCGCGATCTGCGCCACGAATTTGGGATCAGCACATGGTGGTCTCACACGATCACAGCGCGCTATCACTGGGTGCGCGGGCTATTGGATTGACTCCACCCGCCCAGCCTGTTATCATGCCTCGCAGCAAATTTCCACAGAGGGTTGGTCTTTCATGGCAGCAGGCGCGATTCCACGACAGGCGGAAGACTTTCAGATTGAGAGGCTGGACGGCGAGGTGATCCTCTTCCATCCAGCAAACAACACCATCGTCCACAGCACCGAGACCGCCAGCCTGATCTGGCATCTGTGCGACGGCAAACGCACGACAGATGACATCATTGCGCTGCTCACCGCCGCCTACCCGGAGAATGCCGAGACCATCGCCATTGATGTACCAGATACGCTGGAAATCCTCGCTGAACACAGGGTCATTGTGTGGGCGTGACTCCTTTCCCGTTGCATGCCGATGCACAATAGGTTCTCTATCCATGCCGACCCCCGACCTGACGATCCCCTTTGCAGAGAATTCCGTTCGTATCACCTTCGATGATCCCACATTGCGCGAGGCGTTCGCGCCGCACATGCGCCACCTCACTCACGAGGGCGGCCCCCTGGCAGCGACCTACACTGTGACCACATCACTGGATGGCGGCTATGCACTCTCACGAGATGACGGCGCAACATGGCAGACCGATACTCAGGACGGTCTGTTCCTGCTGTTGATGATGCACGCCGTGACCTCGCTCAATACGAACTGCCGCAGCGGACTGCTGTTTCATGCGGCGTGTGTCGCGGAAGGCGATCAAGGCGTGATGATCTGTCACGCCAGCGGCACGGGGAAATCGACGCTGGCGGCGTGGATGGTCGCGGAAGGGTTCGACTATCTGACCGATGAGGTCACGTTGTCCTCTGAGAGCGATCACGCGCTGACCGGGCTAGCCCGGTCGCTGGTCTTGAAAAGCGGATCACGCTTTGTGATCGACCAGTGGGTGAACGGCAATGCGGGAT
>JAHEME010000266.1:3276-5287 GCA_024643825.1 Chloroflexota bacterium
TGGATCATGCTGGGTAGACCCGGAGCGTCTGTGCCCCGGCAGCGTGCATCAGAACGCCCTGCCCCACCTGCTGATCGCGCCCCGCTATGATGCAGGCTCCACTCTGACCGCCGATCCGATGACCTCCGGGCAGGCGACGTTCCACCTGATGCAGCATCTGGTTAATGCACGGAACTTCCCCGATCACGGCATGAAGGCCGCTGCTGATCTAGCCCGCCGTGTTGCAGGCTATACTCTCACCTACCCGGACTGCGCAGAAGCCGCCGCATGGATTCGACAGACGCTCGCGGCGCTGTGAGCGCAGCCTATCTGCTGACCGCCTTGTGCGCCCGCGCCGAGGGCCACGCTGCCTTCGATGCCGCGCTGCTCGATGCTGCCAGCCGCTTCACCGAGTGGGATGCGCTGCCGCAGATGGCAGAAGTTCACGGCATGGCCCCGCTGGTCTACCACCACCTGACGCGGGTCGGCGCACCCATCCCCACAGAGACGAAGCGCATCTTGCAGGGCCAGTTTTTGCGAGAGAAGCACGCCAGCATGATCTACACGCGGCAGTTGGCGCGTGTGATGACCGCCTTCCATGAAGCCGGGATCGAATCGCTAACGCTCAAGGGAACGCCGCTGGCGCACCTCGTTTACCCGGAGCCGTATCTGCGCCCGCGCACCGATATAGACATTCTGGTGCATGAGAGCGATGTATCGCGCAGCGTCGATGTGCTACAGGAGCTTGGTTTCTCATCGGGCTTCACCGTCACAGCCGATCATCTGCCGCGCCGCCACCTGCCGCCGATGAGTATCATGGATGACGGTGTTAGTGTGAGCATTGAACTGCATCACTGGGATGGGCAAGCGGACAACAACACGCCGCGCCGCGCGTTCTGGTATCCGGTATTCGGCGAGTATCCGGGCTTCGATGCGCCCCCGGTGACATTCACCATCGGTGAGGCGGCGGTCACTTCACCGGGCTACGAGGCACTGCTCCGTGCGCTGAATAAACACCTCGTGCGCCATCTGCTGAAAGCGACGGGCGAAGGCGTGCGGCTGATCTGGCTCGCCGATCTGGTCAGCCTCGCCGAGCGGCGCGCCGCCGAGATCGATTGGGATCACCTGCGCCGTGTTGATCCCGCCGTGCTGGAACGGCTGGCGGTGTGCTACAGCGTCACCCCGCCCCCGCCCGATCTGCCGATTCCGGTGCGCCCTGCGCGCAGACCTTCTGGTGTGGGCAGATATTATGACGGCTGGCCTCACCGCCCATTGCCTGGATCGGAAAGCGGCGGCCTGCTGACTCTGCTGCGCGAGACATTCGCACCTTCCGCATGGTGGGCGGCGCTGTATTACGGCGCAGGAGGGAGGCGATCCCTTCTGCTGACTCGCTGGGTGTGGCATCCCCTGCAAATCGGGGTGGTGATCGTTCAACAGTTATGGGCAAGGATCACCCGCCGTTAAGCTGATAGGCCGAGGGTGCTGGCCCTGCAACTGACTCTTGAAGGGAACACTCCGAGGGGGCGCTAAAGGAGGTTAGGCGGGCTTGCTGCTCGCCAACTGCTGAGCCTGCGGGATCGCTTCGGTGAGCCACCACGTCCAGAAGGTCAGCAGCGTCAGCGGATCGCAGACTGTGCTGACCTCCCCGCAGGAAAAAGCGACCGCCGCCGAAGAGGCAGCATCGCCGCCAACTTCCGCCAATTCTTCATCCGTCCACTCTGTGCCAGAGAGTGTTTGCTCACCGCCTTCATCCGAGTCGAGGAAGCGCATGAAGTTGCCCAGGTTGGCAAACGGATCATGCCCGCAGGCTTCGATCACGGCGCGGCTGGCAGCCGTCGCGGCACAGAAGGCGTTGAGCGGCAGATCATCGCCGATGCCGCCGATCTCATAGTGGGCTTCGTTGGCCGTTTCCCATGCCTCTTCCTCCCCCAGCGACCCGGCGAGCACATCTTTCGCCAGTCCGATCAGGCGGCGCGGGATGTCTTCATCTGAGGCGGCCTCGAAGATCGGCATCACACGCTCGGCCGCGAGG